>CAYQVA010000100.1:0-6718 GCA_964420815.1 uncultured Anaerolineae bacterium | reverse complement strand
TACAGCTGCTGCACCTACGTACCCATCACCGCCACGGCCAACAGCCCCTGCTGGGAGTTCACAGGTTGGATTGGTGAGGGGATCTCCGATCCCACCTCGCCGGCAACCACAGTACACATGGATGCTGACAAGGTGATCACGGCCACATTCAGCCAGCTTGGCCCCTTCACCCTGACCGTCGACATCACCCCTCAGGGTGGTGGAGATGTCATGGTCAACGGTCAGATACCTCCCTCGTACCCTATGACCGAGACATTCGACTGCTGTACCGAGGTGGGGTTAGAGGCAGTGCCTGCCGAGGGCTATGAGTTCGTGGAGTGGACAGGGGATGTGACTGGCACCGAGATCACCAAGACCATCCACATGGCTTCCCATAAGACGGTCACCGCTCACTTCGCAGAAAAGCCGGTTTACACCATCTTCCTGCCCATGGTCGCCAAGAACTACTCTCCCCCCAACCAGCCGCCCAGTGTGCCCTCCGACCCGGCGCCCGCCGACGGCGCTCAGGACCAACCGCTTGACCTCGACCTGAGCTGGACAGGCGGCGATCCCGATGGGGATGAGGTGATCTACGACGTCTACTTCGGCACGTCCTGCCCCCCGTCGGATCTGGCCTGCGAGGGGGTATCCAGCACGGTGTGCGATCCGGGCCCACTCCATCCTGTCACCCAATACTTCTGGTATATCATCGCCCGGGACAACCACTGCGCCGAGAGCAGAGGGCCCGTGGCGGGCTGCTGGAGCTTCACCACTTACTGCTGCCTGCCGTCGGAGGTCGAGCCCACCTGTGGTTGGTGCGAACCAAACAACTGGGAGGAAAGGGACAGCTGGGGGCCTCTCTGCCCGGGCATGTCCTACGAGGCCCTTCTTTGTAGCGGAGACCCAACCGATTACTACTACATCGACCTGTCCATCAGGAGCCACATCACCATCGCCCTCGATGTGCCCGATGGAGTGGACTACGATCTATACCTGTATAACTCCCAGGGAGAGATACTGGCCTTCTCCGCCAACTTCGGCAGCGCCGATGAACACATCGAATACGATCCAGCTTCATCGGGGAGATATTACGTCCGCGTTTACCCTTACAGCGAGGGAAGCGATACCAAGCCCTACATCCTCACCGCCAGTTACGAGTGGAGATAACTCAACGACAGGCGGGAGGCAAAAGCCCTCCGTCTGTCGAAAGGGAAGAAGATGAGATCTATCGCGTACAAACTGGGCATAGTAGTCCTCTTGGCGTTGGCCGTGGTAGCTCCGGCAAACGCCCAACCGCCTGTGCCTCATGCTTTCTACGGCGCCGTCTATGTGAACGGCCAGCCAGCGGATGTGGGCTCGTCTGTGGAGGCCAAAGGCACAGGGATAATGACGGGCATAGATGGCAATCCTATCACCACCATTGAGGAGGGAAAGTATGGAGGTCCAGGGCCGTTCGACCCTAAGCTGATCGTCCAGGGGGAGGTCGAGGACGGAACACCCATAGAGTTCTACGTCAATGGAATGGGAGCTGAGTGTTATGATGCCCAAGCCGGGGAATGGGTGGACAGCTACCCATTTAAGAGCGGGGAGATCACCGAGCTCAACCTCAGGGTGGCGGCTGGTCCCACGCCCACACCGACCTCAACGCATGAACCCACAGCCACCTTGACACCAAAGCCACCCACGCCAACAGCCACGCCCACATCACCCCCTGGACCGCCGACCATCAGACCATCAGCTGCCACTGCCACGCAGACCTCGGTGAGCTCGATCGAACCGACATCCACTCCTAAGCCGCCTGTTCCCAGCCCTACAGCCACCCCTACCAAACCGCTCGCCCCTAAATCTGTATCTGTGCCCATGTCTACTGCGAGCTCTTCCGCCGCTCCCATGCCTACCGAAACGATATATCCTGTATGCAGCGTAGCTGCCTCTCCCACTCCTTCCTTGCAGCCCTCCAGGGTGAAGGGTGAGGCGGTTGCTCACCCTCCCCTGCTGGCAGCCATAGGGCTGGCTGGGATAGCGGCTGTGGGGTTGTGGGCGCTGTGGGGGAAGAGGCTGTGGGGAGGGAGATAAGAAAAGTGTCAACCAATCCAGTCTGGCCGATGACTGTCACAAAGCCCTTGGCTAACATAAGCATAGACCCCAGCGTCCTCTGGGGGCACTGCACAGTTGACCCTATCTGGTTCGATACAAGCAATCCCGAAATCGACTTGACAAACTCTTGGAAGTTTGTTACGATGTATACGAGCATCGTTGAGACGGTGCTGCAACCGAATAAGCCTTTAACTGTGATGAACCCTGTGGGGATCCCACAGGGAGGGCCGGAGGCCCATAACGTGACGACTTTTGCTGCACCTGGGAGGGGTGCATTTTTCTCCCTTCCAGATGAATAGCAAGTCGTCTTGTTTTTTTGGAGGAGGTGAAAGATGTTTCAGAGAATGCGGCTGAAGGTGCTCCGCAGGGAAGAAGGAGCGGAGCCGGTGGAGTATGCTGCTATTGCCGCCGCTGTACTCATCATAGCCTGGGTAGCTTACCGGGCTCTTGGCGGCGCCGTAGCCGACTTCATCAACAACACCCTCATCCCGCTTTTCCACTAGGCGATGGCTTTAGCACTAGAGTTGTTGCACAATAAACGACCTGTTTTAGGCACTTTTGGCCCCCCATAGGAGAAAATCGTACTATCAAGGCCAGTCAGCCAATTGTACAACAACTCTACTGTTCAGTCGAAAAAGGGAACTGGCTCCCAAGGAGGTGGTTTATGAAGCTACTTGGAGGCTGCCGTGGCGCGGAGAGCCTGGAAGCTGCAGCCACCATCCCCGTAGTGGCCATGCTGGTGTTCTTCCTGGTGCAGGGTGGCATACTTGTATACAACGCGCAGATATGCCAGGAAGCTGCCCGGCATGGGGCCAGGATGGGCTCAGTGGCTCAGGTGAATCCTGCCGCAGTGGCTTACGCCGAGGCGAGCGCCTACGCAAGCCGCCTCATGGGAAGCCCCTCAGTAACCATCCTTGCCCCAGGAGGGGTGGTGGGAAGCGAGCTTACCGTGAGGGTGGAGACCGACGTGCCCAACGTCATGGGCCATCTGGTCCCTGGGATGCCTTCTTCGATCCACGTCAGCGGTGAGGCCACATTCCGCCAGGAAGGATGGTGAACAATGACCGATCACAACCTGGGCTATTCCACTCTCTGGTGGGCAGCCGTCTTGGGGCTCATACTAGCCCCTATGGCGGGGCTGGCCATAGATGTGGGAAGGTATGCCTATGCCAGGGGCGAGATCTACAAAGCTGCCGATGCGGGAGCTTTGGCGGGGGCACAGATGGTGGACATCCCCCTGTACGAGTTCACAGGCATACTCGAGTTCTCCCCCGACGCCCCCGGGGTGGCTCAAGCCTACGTGGACAGGAACACCAGCTACTTGGGGAGCAGAGGGATACATCCATCTATCACCGGCATGTGGATAGATCAGGCGAACAAGACCGTGCATGTGGAGGTATCTGCCGATATATCGAGGCTCTTCCCCCAGGTGGTACCCAGTGTGATCATCCATGGCCACGGCATAGCCCAGGTAAGAGGCCTAGGTCCGTAGGTTTCCAACTGATGGGCAGCATCGGCCAATCCCCTCCCCCAAAAGGCGGACATCCGCTGAGGGCTAAGGGGGAGAGGCCGTTTCTGCGCGCCTTGTGAAATATCTATTTCACAGGGCACGGGGGTCGCGGAAGGCGATCGGACCCACAAGTGACGACCCTCGCTTAGGCGAGAAGGCTCGGAAGAGCTACCGTGATGAAGTGATTAAGCATTGGAGTGAAGAGGCTCGGTGAGGTATCCGAGCCTACAACCTCGGTTGCGGTTTCGGATACCTTACCGAGCCCAGCCGAAAGGCACTTCGCTTCGGTGTAGGGGATAGCGTGGCCAGAGGCACTTCCGCGATCCCCACGGCATAATCAAATCCTTATCTCAAACAGGAGGAAGTCACGCGAGACCTTCTGGCCTACGCTCTGATCGTAGCCCTCCAAGTAGTCCTTACCAAATTCCTGGCCCAATGGCTCATGCGCTGGCTGACCATCCAAGTTGCTCAGTTCATCATTCTGTTCACCAACAGCCTGCCCCATTAGAGCGGGGGAGGCAAACCCTTTCCCCGTCAACGACCAGCCCTCTGGCGCCTTTTTTGGCTCTTTTACAATCCGCCCTTCGGGGCGGTTGATATGGCCCGAATCGTGACGAAAGGATACAACGTGCAGCGATGAGGGCGTAAGGTGACGTCGCCGGCCTAGGCCGGCAGGCCAGGTCGGCGACCATCCCCATCTCGCCGACCTGGCCCCTCCAGGAGGTGAGAGATGGCGGACGGGAACATGGGAAATTGGAGCAGCGACGGCCTCTACGTCTTCGGAAAACCCGCTGAGGCCTGGATGGTTCATGCGGCCATTGAGAGAATTAAGGAAAGGGAGCTCCGCAGGGAGCTCGAGGATTTCCTAAAACAGGCGAAGGGAAAAGACCCACCGGCCCTCAGCGGGGAGGCCAAGAAGGCCTTTCGGGAGGCGTACTACGAGGTGCTCATGCTCCAGAGGGAGCGGGGCTAATCGGCCCCGCTTTCCTTTTCGGTGAATATTCAAGGAGGGGCCTCCAGACATTTTGAGCCAAGTCAACTACTGCCAGCTAAAGCAGGCAGCTTGCAGCTGGGCTCAAGCGGCGCCTCAATTGGCCTAAGTCCTTCGGCGCCTCGCCCGCCGCGTTCGGCAGGTTGACAGCTGCCCTGCGAGCAATGACGCTCGCAGCGATAGTATCAGCGGGCCCAGCGAACCCGCAATGTACACAGGAGAAGATAGATTGCGAGGGGCGATTGCGTTTGTCTGTGCAACCGCATACGGGACAAGTACACGAGGTATTTCGGGGATTAACAAAGACCGTTGGCACTCCAGCCAATTTAGCCTTGTACAAGATAAATCGCTGGAGCTGAGCAAAAGCCCAAGAGGAAAAGATGGCGCGCTGGCGGCGTCTAACCGTAATCCTCCGGCGGATACCCTTGAGGTCTTCAAGAGCAACCCCGCGCCGAGTTGCCTTAGCCTTCGCCACCAACCTCTTGGCTATGCAGTGGTTCGCATCGGTCATAAAGCGGTGCTCTTTCTTAGAACGCTTCTTAAGCAAGCGCTTAGCCGATTTGGTGCCTTTCGCCTGCAACCGCGCCCGAAGTTTGCGGTGACGCTTTCTGAGCCCATTGACCTTGCCTCCAGCGAAAGTCTCACCATCGCTATCGGCTGCTATATTGACAATACCAAGGTCAACGCCCAGAAAGCCCTGAGGTTCGTAAGGTGGTGGCTCTTCAACATTGCAAGTAGCATTAAGGAAAAACTGCCCATTGTAGTATATCAAGTCCGATTCGCCCTGCCGCGTCTTCAACAGTTTGCGCTGGCGCTCGCCACAGGCATAAGGGATGCGCTGGCGGCCTTTCACTGTCCAAATAGAGACGGTGCCATCGGATTTATAGCGCAGAATGCGATCGTCGTAAGCTACAGCGCTGTGGCGCTTAAAGACGCGCTTGGTTTTGTGATCGAGCTTATAAGCATTTGCGACTTTGGCGATGGCGCGCACCACAGCCTGCGCAGTCAAGCCAAAGCGTTTTTTGACGTCATAATAGCAAAGCTTATGCAATGCCCATTTTCCAAAGCGCTTGTGTCGCCACGCGATTTCAGAGATGTAGTTACATGCGTCGTTAACGCACTCTAAGGTCTCCAGAAGCGCCTGGCGCTGCTCTTCCGTCGGCTGTAGTTTAAGAGAGGCTATCAGTTTCATGGTGTGGATATTCGCGGGTTGAGCGAATTATCAAGTCTTGAAAACTGCATTCCTCTGTCGCCTTTAGGCGACAGTCTCCTGTAGGGGTTGTTATGATCAGATTTTGAGATAGCCGAGTTTCTCTTCTTCGGCGACGGCTGCGAGGGAGAGGAGAAGGGTTGGCCAGGCATCCCCTCTTGGCATCCCTTCCTCCAGCTTCCTTCTGAGCCCCTCCGGGAGGCGGGAAATCAGCTCTTCCTTGCAGCGGAAGATCTCCTCTCCTCCACCCTCAAGTATCCACTCTCCCGAGGGAGTGGGAACGAGCTTCACCACCTCTTCAGCCCTCTTCTCCTCGTAGAGCCTGACGATAGCCAGCCTTACCACGTCCGTGCGGCTGCATCCGAAGTATTCTGCCAGCCAGTCTAGCTTGGCTATCATATCCTCTTCCAATCTGAATTGCACGGGTCTTTTTGCCATTTAGACCTCCTTTGTATTGATTCTTTCAATACATTATAGCACAAAAAAGGGATTCTGTCAAATCTTCTTGTTGATTATGCGAAGGGAAGTGGCCGAAAAAGGTCTTAAAACGCCCTTCTAAAGGCTCGTAACGCCCCAAAATTCAATCGCATAATCCACCGAAGGGCAAAGGGTGGACTTTACAAGGGGACCACGCTGTGGTATAATAACAATCGCATAAGATATATTATGTGATTGAAATTGGCCAAAAAGAATGCCTTTAGCCCTCTTTTGGCCTTCCTAAAGCAGAAATTTTTAATCACATAATTTAGCCGGAGCCGACAAATGGACTATCTTGAGGCTTTTGCCCAACACCTCCGCGCCCACGATAGAAACAACCTGACTATAGAAGCGTACACGAGAGATGTCCGCCTCTTCACCCGGTGGTTCAGGCAGCGCACCGGGGAAAAACTGCAACCCGAGCTGGTGACACCGCTGGATGTGCGGGCCTACC
>CAYQVA010000099.1:0-6781 GCA_964420815.1 uncultured Anaerolineae bacterium | reverse complement strand
ACCCGGGAGAGGACCACGATCAACAGGATAGCCAAGGCCGCGGCCATGAGGGCGAGTTGCCACCTTGGCCAGGCCCTGGGCGGCTGGAGTTCGGCGGGGATGGATTCCGTGAGCGGGGGCACGCCCTCGACCGTGATGAGCCCTTCCCTGATGGCATAGATGGTGGCCTCGGTGCGCGAGTTCACCCCCAGCTTGGCGAAGATGTTCCTGAGGTGAACCTTAACGGTGTTGACGCTGATGAAGAGCTCCCTGGCGATCTGCTGATTGCTGGCCCCGGTAGCCACCAGACGAAGGATCTCCAGCTCTCGCTCGCTGAGGGCCTCCCGCTCCTTCGAGATCAAGACTTAACCTCCGAGCTGATTTGTCCTTATTATGGCACAAAAACATCGAAAAATCAAACATCAGCAGGGAAGTAAGGCTGTGATGGCCACCAAAGACGACCACCACAACCCCAATTTAGGGTGTGGACAAGAGGCGCATAATTTGATAAAATAACTGCGGTCGTGAAGCCGAATTGAGTTGATGGAGGAAATATGAGTTGACGAAATATATCTTCGTGACCGGCGGGGTGGTCAGTTCGGTCGGGAAGGGGGTCACCGCCGCCTCCATCGGCCGCATCCTCAAGAGCCGCGGGATCTCCGTCACCATCCAGAAGCTGGACCCTTATATCAACGTTGACCCCGGCACCATGAATCCCTACCAGCACGGGGAGGTCTTCGTCACCGACGACGGAGCGGAGACCGACCTGGATCTGGGCCACTACGAGCGCTTCATTGACGAGAACCTGACCAAGGCCAACAACGTTACCACCGGCCAGATCTACTCGGCGGTCATCGCTAAGGAGCGGCGCGGCGACTTCCTGGGGGGGACGGTGCAAGTGGTGCCCCACATCACCGATGAGATCAAGCAGCGCATAGCCCTGGCAGGCGAGGAGACGAAGGCTGAGGTAGTGATCGTGGAGGTGGGAGGAACGGTGGGCGACATCGAGGGGCTCCCCTTCCTGGAGGCCATCCGCCAGATGCGCAAGGACCTGGGGCGGGAGAACGTCCTCTATATCCACACCACCCTCATCCCCCGCATCTCCGCCACGGGGGAACTGAAAACCAAGCCAACTCAGCACTCGACGATGCAGTTGCGCTCCATCGGCATCCACCCCGACGTCATCGTCTGCCGCTCCGATTACCCCCTCAACGACGCCATAAAGGAGAAGATCGCCCTCTTCTGCGACGTGGAGAAACAGGCCGTCATCCCCTTGATCACCGTCCCCACCGTCTACGAGGTCCCTCTCATCCTAGAGGAAGCGGGTTTAGGCCGATTCATCGTCGAGCGAATGGGCCTGCCGAAAGTCGAGCCTGACCTGGCCGACTGGCGCGATATGGTGGAGCGCATGAAACGGCCTAAGGAGGAGATTGCCATTGGCCTTGTGGGGAAGTACATCGAGCTCCGCGATGCCTACATCAGCGTCCGCGAGGCGCTCTACCACGCCGGCCTCCATCACGACCGAGAAGTGGAGATCCATTGGATTGATGCCGAGGAGTTAGAAAAGGGAGCCGGAGATCGGCTGAGCCGGGTCAGTGGAATAGTTGTGCCCGGAGGCTTCGGTTACCGAGGCATCGAGGGCAAGATAGTCGCCGCCCGCTATGCCCGCGAGCACAAAGTGCCTTACCTCGGCCTGTGCCTGGGCATGCAGGTGATGGTCATCGAGCTGGCCCGCTATGCCCTGGGCAGCGATGAGCCAAACAGCACCGAGTTCGACCCCTCCACCAGATACCCCGTCATTGACCTCATGCCCGAGCAGCGCGCCATCTCTGATATGGGCGGTACCATGCGTTTGGGCCTTTATCCCTGTCGGCTCGTCCCCGGCACGAAGGCGGCAGCCGCCTACGACCAACCCCTGGTCTACGAGCGCCACCGTCACCGTTATGAGTTCAACAACGATTATCGGGGGCTCTTGGCTTCGGCTGGGGCGGTCTTCAGCGGCCTTTCCCCCGATGGGAGTCTGGTGGAGATCGTCGAGCTGGAAGGCCATCCCTGGATGCTGGGGACCCAATTTCATCCCGAATTCAAATCGCGCCCGAATAGGCCCCATCCGCTGTTCAGGGATTTCATCGCTGCGGCGGAAGAGTATGAAGGGGGGAAGCAAAGATGAAGGCCATCAAGCACCCCCTGACCGATGTGGGCATCGAGCGTTTCCTGGCCGATTGGGCCAAAGTCAGCAGGTGACACGGTGATCGCATATGAAACGGTGATCGCATATGAAAAGGATGATGCATTGGCGTAAGGGAGTCCTTGTAACCCTCAACGTGCTATTAGTCGCCCTTGTGCTCTCACCCAGCCCCTCTCCTGCTTCTAATCACAACCCTGAGACCTACATCTTCGCTCTTAAGTGGGGCGCTACAGCGCCAGAAGGGCAGTTTAACTATCCTCACGGCGTGGCTGTAGACGGGGATGGAAACATCTATGTCGCCGATACCGAAAACAATCGCATCCAGAAGTTCGACCCCAATGGCAACTTCATCGTGGCTTGGGGCCGCCTTGGCGATGGCGACGGCGAGTTCTGGGAACCCTGCGACGTGGCAGTGGATTCGAGCGGTTACGTCTACGTGGTTGACGCCAGGAATCACCGTATCCAGAAGTTCGACTCCAACGGCAACTTCATCACCAAGTGGGGGAGCGAGGGCTGCGGCGATGGTCAGTTCGATTTGCCTAAGGGAGTGGCGGTGGACAGGGATGGCAACATCTATATAGCCGATGTCTACTGCCACTGCATCCAGAAATTCGACTCCAATGGCAACTTCATTACTAAGTGGGGAAGTTTAGGCACCGGCGACGGGGAGTTTTGGGGGCCTCGAGGCATAGCTGCCGACGCCGACAACAACATCTACGTAGCCGATACCTGGAACCACCGCATCCAGGTGTTCGATTCGGAGGGCAATTTCATCACCAAATGGGGAAGTAGGGGGGCTGCTGAGGGGCAGTTCGACAGGCCCTCCAGCGTGGCGGTGGACTCAAAGGGCAATGTCTACGTGGCCGACACCAGGAACCATCGCATCCAGGTATTTGATTCCGGTGGCGACTTCATCGCCAAGTGGGGGGATGAAGGGCAGTTCCAGCAGCCTGAAGGGGTAGCGGTGGGCTCTGACGGCAAGGTCTATGTGGCCGATACCGAGAACCACCGCATCCTGGCGTTTGATTCCGATGGTGTCCCCATTACCATGTGGGGAGGTAAGGGAGCTATTGACGGGCAATTCGACAGCCCCTATGGCATAGCGGTGGACTCAAAAGGCAATATCTACGTAGCTGACACCGAGAACCACCGTATCCAGAAATTCGATTCGAAGGGTAATTTCATCACCAAATGGGGGAGTTACGGTAGCGGCGATGGGCAGTTCTCGAAACCCAGAGGCGTGGCCGTGGATGGTAATGACAATGTCTATGTAGTTGACCATGGCAACCATCGCATTCAGAAGTTCGACTCAAGCGGCAACTTCATCACCAAGTGGGGCGGTTGGGGCGATGGGGATGGGCAGTTCGAGTGGCCCAAAGGCGTGGCCGTGGACGCAAATAACTATGTCTATGTCACCGACGCCTGTCGGGTCCAGAAGTTTGACTCCAATGGCGGCTTCATCACCAAATGGGGGATCTATGGCAGCGGCGATGGGCAGTTCTTATGGCCCGAGGGCTTGGCCGTGGATTCGAAGGGGAAGGTCTACGTGGCCGGCCGCGAGAATCACCGCATCCAGAAGTTCGATTCCAATGGCCGTTTCATCACCAAGTGGGGGAGCCTCGGGAGCGGCGATGGACAGCTCTGGGCGCCTATGGGTGTGGCTGTAGACGCTAACGACAACATCTACGTAGCTGAGAGGTGGAATAACCGCATTCAGAAGTTTGACACCAACGGCAATTTCATCACCAAGTGGGGTGATAACGGATCCGAGGATGGGCAGTTTGACCAAATCTGGGGCGTGGCGGTAGATGCGAGCGGCTGTGTATATGTTGCAGACATCGGCAATAACCGCATCCAGAAGTTCATAAGGGCGGCACATCTATTCTACCTGCCCATCGTCATGAAAGACCATCCTTAGGAGGCCTAAATGCAAGCCATTAAGCCCCCTTGACCAATGGGGGCATTAAACGATTCCTAATGGGTGAGCAAGCGTGTCAAAGGTTAATCCGAAAGGAGAGAGCTTATGAGTCGAAGTTATAGATTCGCCCTTGTTTTTGCCGGCGTAAGCATCCTGATCATCGCCGCGACGTCGTGGTCCACCTGGATGACAGTGCCGCCACCAGCCGGATGGTATCATGTCGTGCAAGCGGGCGAAACTTTGGCTTCCATAGCCCTGAAGTATGGGGTCACCGTGGAGGCGCTTGCCCAGGCTAATGACATCACTCCCACAGAAGACGTATATCCCGGACAGAGCCTGCTCATCCCGGAGCGCAGGATATCGCGGTTGGAAGAATGGGGCGTGCATCTGTTGGGTTTGGGGGGAGAAGCCGTCGGGGTGTTCATCAGCCTGTGGCTGACGAGGGCAGCAGGGTTGTTGCCCAATCACGTTCGCAGGCAGATCGTGGGCATATCCCTGGCGATCGCCCTGGTCAGTTACGCGACCAGCCAGGCAGCGCAAAGGGGGGCAGCGATCTTGTCCCCCCAGTTTCTGTTCCAGACCATAAAAGACGGATTCGCCTGGTCAACCTCGCTTCCCCTGTTCGCCAAGGCCTTTGGCCAGGTGGATGAGGCAAGCTGAGCGCATTTTTAGCGAAGGAGTCCTAAAATGCCTAGAACAATTGGCAACACGATGAGGCGGAGCACCGCTCCCCCTGACGCGAAGATGATAAATAACTTCCCCGGCCTCTACCCCACCGAGGACTGGATGGCCTACTACTGGGTGGTCACCGAGCAGGGCGAGTTGGTGCGCAGGAGGGTCACCATCCAGCTCCCCCTGGGCTACACCGACGTCTGTTGGGAGGTGGAGATCGGCCAGAGGGGCTGCATCTACCGGGTGAGGCGCTGGGGCCTGGCCTGCTACCCTTCCCTCCTGGAGAGGATGGGCTTCGACCCCACCCCCCTCCTGACCCACGACCGGGAGAGGTTCCCTGGTGGGGACGACCAGGAGATCCTTCAGGTGATGATCAAGGCCACTCACTTCGACCTCCCCGGCCACTTCATCATCGCCAGCGATACGCACCCCCTGCTCCTCTTTGACCCTGAGGGGACGCTGAAGGGTTCCTATACCAGATGGCGTACCTACCTCGGGGCCCTGGCCTGGCTGGCCTCCGATGGCCACGTGAACGGCAACTTCGAACTGCTGCGGACCACCAACCAAAGGCTATACAAGGAGGTGGTCAATTATCTCCTGAGTGCCTTGCGGCGAAAGGGAGGGTGAGCCTGGGTTAAACCCCGGGCTGAGAGGAGGGGGAAATTGCCGGAGCTGCCGGACATCGAACACATGATGCGCGGCTTCAAGGGTTATGTCCTGGGCAAGGAGATCTCGGAGGTTCGCGTCCTGGACCGCGAATACATTCGAGTGAGCGAGGAGCTGTTACGGCAACAGGTGGAAGGCCACGTGGTAACGGGGGTGGAGCGACGCGGCAAGTACGTAGTAATGCCCCTGGACTCCGGATTCAGCCTGGTCTTCCACATGGGCATGACTGGGCGGCTGGAGCTGCTCCCTGGGAGCGAAGGGCCGAGCAAGTACGACAAGCTCATCCTGAGGTTTGCCACCGGCAAGGCCCTCCACTACAGGTGCATCCGCAAACTGGGCGCCTTCGAGGTGGTCCACGATCGCGATTTCTCGCCCTTGAAGGGGCTGGACGAGATGGGGATAGAACCATTGAGCCCCGCTTTCACCGAGGACGCCATCAAGCGCCTAGCCTCCCGGCACCGGCGTCGCATGGCCAAGTCCTTCCTGATGGACCAGAGGATCATAGCCGGCATCGGCAACGTTTACTCCGACGAGATCCTCTTCCAGGCTGGGATCCACCCCGAGGCCAGGATGGGGCAATTGAGCGAACGGAAGCTGGCCGAGCTCTACAGGGAGATCAAACGCATTCTGCACTGGGCCGTTGATGACTACGCGGGGTTTCGTGCCGATGATTCACCGCTGCACAACCACCGCCGGGTGGGCGAGCCTTGTCCCCGCTGCGGAACAGGGGTCGAGCGAATAAGGGTCATAGGCCGCAGCGCCTATTTTTGCCCGAATTGCCAATCGCTGAATGCGGATTCAAGATTGCAGATTGCAGATTCAAGATTGCAGATTGCGGATTCAAGGTTGCAATCCCGAATCTGCAATCCGCAATCCCGAATTTGCAATCTGCAATCCGAAGGGGCCGCTTCGTAATCTCCAGCATTATCAATGGAGGTTAGCTATGGCCAAGAAGAGGGCTCACGTCTTCATCTCAGGATGGGTGCAGGGCGTTTTCTTCCGCCTCAACACCCAGGAGCTAGCGCAACGCTTCGGCGTGACCGGATGGGTGAGGAACCTCCGCGACGGCCGGGTGGAGGCGGTCTTCGAGGGTGAAGAGGAAGATGTCGAGCGCATGGTCTCTTGGTGCCACCTCGGTCCCCCTGGAGCTGTGGTGGAGGAAGTGGAGGTCACATATGAGGATTACACCGGAGAATACAAGACCTTTGACATTCGATACGACGGTTGGCATTCGTGATTTAGGGGGAAGGAGATGATGGAAGAGGTTAAGCGAGTTTGTCCCGTCTGTGGTGCGGCCAACCCGCTAGCGCAAGTTTTGTGCAACCAGAAGCTGAAGCATTCATATCGGTGCAAAAACG
>CAYQVA010000098.1:0-6797 GCA_964420815.1 uncultured Anaerolineae bacterium | reverse complement strand
CGCCAGGTCCTGCCCTTGGTAGCAACTTAACCCATCACTTATTCGCGCTAACCAATAGTTATCTACGTGGATATGCCAATCCCTTATGAGCTCTTTCCTGCATGATTCTCCGAAGAAATGCTTTGCCGAATGCTTCCTGAATAAGCCTCCTAACTTGTAAGGCACCCTCCCCATAGGAAGCAGTTCTATGTGGTATAGACCACTGTAACCAGCCTTCTGCAGGTATTCTTCAAAAGGCAAGGTCCACTTAAGGCCGAGCCTCCTGAACTGGTCGTAGAAGAACCTTTGGTAGATTATCACGTTGCCGGCGAAGACCTCCTCACTTATCCTAGCTGCCCTCTCTGTTCGCTCAAAGGGTATCTGCTCAACTATGAATGGGTTGGCGCTGATGAGTATGCCATCCAGCCCAGCATCTTTGAGCTTCACGAGCTTTTCCCTGGTGGTTTCATCGTCCCTGCACCAGAAGCAGTTCGTCTCGACGAAAGTGGAGGGGATTTCAAGCCTGCTGGCTATCTCCGTGACCTTGAGGAGGAGGTCGAAGTTCAGGAAGGGTTCGCCGCCGGTGAAATGGATTCCATAATTGACGCCGATCCTGTCTGGATAGGGATACTTTCCACGAAGCCTGGCGGAGAGCTGAGACAGAATCCTCTCCGCATCCCCTTGGGAAAGCCAATCGCCTCCCCATCTGGGGGAGCAGGCATACATGCAATGCTTGCAGCTGCTATTGCACTTGTAAGAGAGGAGTATCCCGCCTGAGAATGGCTCTGGTATGGATAACTTATTCATGGCTGAGCGCCTCCTCAGCTAGGGTAAAAGCAGGCGAAGACCCACTTGTCTCCTGCGCTGATTTGTGGTAAACTAAATCAGGATTAATCGAATATCAAAGGGAGCTTCAGTGATGAAAAAGGGAAGGGTTTTTTCCGGGGCGCGACCCACCGGTCGCCAACATATCGGCAATTACTTAGGGGCCATCCGAAATTACGTGGCCCTTCAGGAGGATTACGATTGCATCTACTGCGTCGTTGACCTCCATGCCCTCACAACGCTTATGGACACAAGCGTGCTTAAGGAGAACACCTACGAGATGGTCCTTGACTGGCTGGCCGCGGGGATGGACCCAGAGCGCAGCATCATCTTCGTCCAGTCCCACGTTCCCCAAGTGACTGAGCTGCACACCATCCTCTCCATGCTGACCCCTATGGGTTGGTTGACCAGGCTCACCACCTTCAAGGAGAAGGTGCGCCAGCAACCAGACAACGTCAACTACGGCCTCCTTGGCTACCCCGTCCTCATGGCCGCTGACATCACCCTCTACAAGGCTGACACCGTGCCTGTGGGGGAAGATCAGTTGCCTCACCTGGAGTTCACCAGGGAGATCGTGCGCCGCTTTAACAACCGCTTCGGGCCTACCCTGGTCGAGCCCCATGCCAAGCTGACAGATTGCCCCAGGGTGATGGGCACCGACGGGGTCAATAAGATGAGCAAGTCCCTGAACAACCACATCGAGTTGGCCGCTTCGCCCGAGGAGATCCTGGAGCGGGTGATGACTATGGTCACCGACCCCGCCCGCAAGTACCGCACCGACCCCGGACACCCCGAGATCTGCAACGTCTTCGCCCTGCACAAGCACTTCTCGCCCGACCCAAGCGCTATCGAACGCATCGAGAGCGAGTGCCGCAACGCCGAGATAGGCTGTGTGGAGCACAAGAAGCTCTTCGCCAAGGATTTGGCCGACTACTTCGCCCCCTTCCGCGAGAGGAGGGCTCGCTTCGCCGCCGACCCCAACTACGTCTGGGACGTCCTGGCCGATGGGGCCGAGCGGGCCAGGGTCATCGCCCAGCAGACCATCGCCGAGGTGAGGGAGAGGGTGAGGCTACCTTAGGCCAGAGATGTTTCATCACTCTTTCCTCCTCTTTTCTCGCAGGATTCTCAATACCGTTCCCTTCAGCTCCTCCACCCCCCTCTGGGCGTAGCGCCGCGCCTCCTCCCTGAGCCCCTCATCAAGGTGAGGGCCTCCCCGATCCCGCAGCCTCCCCGGGCCGTACTTCCGGGCATAGGCTGAGGGAAGCTCATCAGGGAAGTCGCGTCCCAGCATGACCCCGTAGGCCAGGGTCCAGGCGCGGGGGACCACATCCAGGGCATAGCCCCCTCCGCCCAGGGCGATCCAGCGCGGGGCCAGGGCCTTTATCTCCCTGACGACGGCCTCGTAGCCCCTGGTGGTGAGGCAGAGGTGGGCCAGGGGGTCGAGGTAGTGAGTGTCCGTCCCCAGTTGGCTGACCACGATGTCCGGCCCGAAGGCCTCCACCAGCGGCGGCACGATCTCCCGGAAGGCCCAGAGGTAGACCTCGTCGTCGGTGAAGGGGGCCAGGGGGAGGTTGGCCGAGTAGCCGCGCCCCGGCCCCTCCCCTATCTCCCCGGTGAAGCCCGTGCCGGGGAAGAGGTAGAGCCCCGATTCGTGGAGGGAGATGGTCAGCACCTGGTCGCTTTCGTAGAAGGCCCACTGCACCCCATCGCCGTGGTGGACGTCAATGTCAATGTAGGCCACCCGCAGCCCCCTCCGCAGGAGGGCGTGGATGAGGACGGCGGCGTCGTTGAAGACGCAGAAGCCGGAGGCGCTGGCTGGGCCGGCATGGTGAAGGCCCCCGCTGAAGCTGAAGGCCACCTTTGATGAGATGTCTCGCCGGCTTATGCTAGAGTTTCTCCGGCGCACGAGGCGAGACATCTCATCATCAGCCTCTCCGGAGAGCACAATCTCCATGGCCACCAAAGCCGCCCCCACCTTCAGGGCCTCCGTCTCGTACATCCCCGGGAAGACGGGGTTATCGCCTGGGCCGAAGTTATAGCGGGCCGGGTTGAAGCGGTCCTCCCCTCGGCTGAGGCTCTCCACGGCGGCCACGTACTCCGAGGTGTGGAAGAGGCAAAGCTCCTCCTTTGTGGCCAGGCGAGGGGGAACCAGGAAGCCGTCGCCATCGAAGGCACCGTAGGCCTGGAGCAGCTCGTAGGTCCTTTTGAGGCGCTCCGGCTTGAGGGGATGCTCCGGCCCGTGGCCGCGAGCCCAAAGCTCGCTTGAGCAGATGAAAGCAGCGCGACTCATGGTTCCTCGAATATCTTCCCTGGGTTGAGGATGCCGTTAGGGTCGAGGAGGCGCTTGATCCTCCGCATCACTTCCAGGCTGGCTCCGTGCTCCTCCCGCATGAAGTGGCGCTTGCCGATCCCCACCCCGTGCTCGCCGGTGGCCGTCCCTCCTACCGAGAGGGCGTAGCGCACGATCTCGTCGTTCACCAGCTCGGCCCGCTGTCGCTCCTCGGGGTCATCCTTACGGGCCAGGATCTCAGTGTGGAGGTTCCCATCCCCGGCGTGGCCGAAGGTATAGACGCGGATGCCATATCTTGCGGCGATCTCATAGACCCTCTCCACCGCCTTGGCGTACCTGGAGATAGGCACGACGATGTCGCCGATGATAGGGATGTGTTCCGGGTTGAGGTATTTGACGGCGTTATGGGCCTCCCGGCGCCCCTCCCAGAGGCGGTCCCGCTCCTGGGGACTGATCCCGGACTGGAAATCGGTGCACCCGTTGTCGAGACATGTCTCCCGGATCAGCTCCACCTCCTCTCTGATACCCGCCGGTGTGCCGTGGAACTCCATCACCAGAGTAGGTGCCTCCGCCAGGGTCAGGTTCTTCCAGCGGTTAACCAGGGCCACTAGGTTGGGGTCCATCAGCTCCAGCACAGCAGGGGTGGGGCCGTAGCGGTTGATCTCGAAGATGGCCTGGGCCGCTTCCCTCATAGAGGGGAAGACGGCAATAGCGGCCATCTTCTCCGGCACCAATCGCAGGCGCAGGGTTATCTCAGTGACCACGCCCAGTGTGCCTTCGCTCCCTACGAAGAGCCGCACCAGGTCGTAGCCGCTGGCGCTCTTGAAGGCGTTGGAGCCCAGGGTGACGATCTCCCCCGTGGGGAGCACCACCTCCAGCTTGAGGACGTAGTCCCTGGTCGTCCCATATTTCACGGCGTGCATCCCGCTGGAGTTGTTGGCTACCATCCCGCCGATGGTGGCCACATCGGAGCTGGCCGGGGCCGGTGGGAAGAAGAGGCCGTAGCGGGCCAGCTGCTTATTCAGCTCGTCGTAGACGATGCCTGGCTGCACCCTCACCTGCAAATCCTCCGGCTTTACCTCTAAGACCTTGTTCATGTTGTACATGGCCAAAACTATCCCGCCGCGCACGGGGATTGGGTTTCCCTCCAGGCTCGAGCCGCCGCTCCAGGGGGTAACAGGGATTCTGCGCTCGTTAGCCAACTTGAGGATGGCGCTCACCTCCTGGGCGCTCTCCACCCAGACCACAACCTCCGGGCGATGGGGCTTATGATGGGATTCGTCTACCGAGTGAGCCTCCAGGTCGGCCTCCTTGACGGACACCCTCTCGGGGTCGCCGATGATGGAGCGGATGCTTTCGATGTCCTCTTCTCGCATGTTAGACCTCCTGAACAGGTCACAGGTGAGCCTAGCTGACAGCGTTTGAGCAATCAGGCTGGCGAGGAGTGAGAAGTTGATGGGAAATCCAGCCCCTTTTCACCTGAGGTGCGGCGCAATTCAAAAGTGCTTAGTACTCGCTGATTACATCGCTTTCCCGTAGATGCGCAGCAATTCCCTCGCCGCCTTCCTCCAGGTAAACCCCCGTGCTCGTTCCAACCCCCTCTTGACCATCCTCTTTCGTAACCCCTCGTCCTCTAGTGCTCGCTTCATGGCCGCCGCCAAACCCTCCACGTCGAGGGGGTCAACCAAAAGCGCCGCCTGGCCCAGGACCTCGGGCAGCGAGGGCCGGTTCGAGGCCACCACCGGCACACCGCAGGCCATGGCCTCCAAGGGCGGCAGGCCGAAGCCCTCATAGAGGGAAGGGTAGACGAAGAGGTCAGCCAAATTGTAGAGAGCGGGCAGGTCCTCATCTGGTATGAAGCCGAGGAAGAGCACAGCGTCGCTTATGCCAAGTTCCTCAGGGCGGCGAAGTATCCCTTCATAGAGCCACCCCTTCCCCCCGGCGATGACGAGGTGCAAGTTTGCAGGTTTGCAAGTTTGCAGGTTTGCAAGTTTGCAGGTTTCCAGGTCTGCTTTTTGCCCACTTGCCCACTTGCCCACTTGCATACTTGCGAAGGCTTCGATGAGGCGGACGAAGTTCTTGCGCGGTTCCAATGTTCCCAGGCTGAGGACGAAATGGGGAGGTAGGTTGTAACGCCTTCTGACCCCCTCTAAGAGCGCTTCGTCTTCGATGGGGCGAAAGCGCCCATCCACCCCAGGGTAGACCACCTCGATCTTGTCAGGACTCACACCTAGTAGCTCCACTAAGTCATCCTTGGTATTCTGCGAGTCGGCGAGGATGAGGTCGGCTCGGCGCACGGAGCGGGGGACGGCCCTGTTCAGGTAAGCCCGCAGGTTGGGATCGGCGCACTCCGGGCAGCGCAGAAAGGAGAGGTCATGGACGGTGAGGATGGCCCTGGCCCTGGTGGGCGGTAGGACGAAGTCGGGCGAGTGGAAGAGGTCCACCCTCCCGATGAAGGCCTCGACGGGCAGCGGCAGCCGGAGGCGGTGCCAGAGGATGGCCATAGCGTGGTCGGAGAGGGGCACCATGCGCATCCGGAAGTTTTGCGGCCAATTCCTATCCGCCCATCGCTGACCGCCGACCGCCGTAAAGAGCACATACTCGTTCTCCCGGTCCACCTCCGCCAGGGCCCGCACCAGCCCTCGTGTATAGCGCCCAATCCCCGCCCTCTGCTGCACTGCCGCCGTGTAGTCTATGCCGATGCGCATAACCTTGACCCTTCCTCTACTAAGACCGATGTTCTAGCCACCTAACAGTTTCTAGCAGCCCTTTTCCGCTACAAAGTGGCGTCCTAGCCACATCTAATCCGGCGCGGAGCGGGGTGTGGACGCCCCTCTATAGCGATTGAAGGGACTTTTGCCTTGCCTCAGAAAAGCGTCAGGTAGCTAGACCGATGTTTTAGGGCGCTTTTGAGCGCCCTTAGACCTTATCAGCCTGGGACTTTGAGTCCCAGGCTATCTGATAACGGAGAGCAAGCCCAGCAGGATGCCCACGTGCACGTTCATCCCATGGACATAGAGGTTGTCGAAGAAGTTGTGGACGGAGAGATGCGTCAAGATGCCCAGGATTCCGAGGGCCACCCCCTGCCAATGGGCTTCAGCGCGGCGCACCGCCTGCCAGGCTTGCCAGAAGCACGCCCCAACGAAGACCAGATAGGCAGCTAAGCCCACCAGCCCAACCTCGGCGGCGATGTTCAGGTAATAGTTGTGGGCGTGGCCCAGGGGATCGTCCCATCCGGGCAGGGCGTAGGCCGGATAGACGGACGCATAGTTGCCGATGCCTACCCCCAGCCAGGGGTGATCGCTGAACATATACCAACCGGCCTGCCAGTGGGCCATTCGCTCGACGATCGCCCAGTTCTCCGGGGTGACCTCGATCCTCCGCGCGTCGAAGACGCCCAGATAAGGGAGAAAGTCGGTGAAGCGCTCGATGAGAACGGCAGGGATGAGCTGGTAGCCACCCAGGAGGAGGAAAACTGCGCCCAAGAGCAAGGCTATGGCGAAGAAGGCTACAGCCCGTCGGCTGCGGACGACATTCATGACCATCAAGGCAGCAGCGAAGCCGAGCCAAGCGCCACGGGACCAGGTCATCAGCATCGCCGCCCCCATCAGGAGGAATCCGAGGCCGCTCAGGAGCCAAAGATAAAAGGGGAAAGGGGAAGGGGGAAGGGGGAAGGATAAAGAGCGCAGAGTTTCCTTATTCC
>CAYQVA010000097.1:0-6867 GCA_964420815.1 uncultured Anaerolineae bacterium | reverse complement strand
GTCCAGATTCTCCGTGACTGCGAGATGACACGTGACGAGTTACTGGAACTGCTGTTGTGATGTTCATATTCATCTGGAACGGGTTGCGCCTAACACCCGCTGCAGCCGACCCGCCTCCGCTGGCGCTCCGGCGGGCGGCTGAGCTTAGCCGTTATGCGGCTACCCTGCTATGGCTGGCAATGACAGATGAAAACGACGACTTACTTCAGAACAAGCGTCATGGCTCGTCGTCCTTATCTCAAGATGGAGTGGATTGAGCATGTCCTTAACAATCCTATCCGCACCGAGGTACAGCTTAATGGGCGCATCCGTCATTGGGGGTACATTGCTGAGATGGACAAGTACCTGCGAGTCGTCATGGAATCGGATGGGGAGACCGTGCATAATGCTTTCTTTGACCGTCGTTTCAAGCCTTAAGGAGGAGATAGAGAGATGATTTTCGAATACTATCCCGAAACAGACATGTTGTATATCAAACTTGTTGAAGGGGTAAGCACCGAATCTGAAGAGGTTGCGCCGGGGGTGGTACTGGACTTCGACGAGCATAACCGTGTCATTGGAATTGAGCTCGAAGATGCCAGCAAGGTCGTTGATCTGTCAAGATTGGAATTGAGAGCGCTGCCCGTTGTTAACCTGAGCCTGACAGAGAGGGCTCTTGCGCCAGCATGAGGTATTGGATACACCCTTAAAGATCCGCCTAACCCCCGCTGCAGCCGACCCACCTCCGCTGGCACTCCGGCGGGCGGCTGAGCTTGGCCGTTGGGCCGCTTGACATTCCTGATCCTCTCAGGTCCAACTCTTCGCCTCGCTGAAAAGGGGCCAAAGCAAAGCGGGAGGCCCAAAATGCCTCCCGCCTTTTGTGAACTGATCAGCTTCGGCCTAAGCCCAATCCTCGACAGTTATCTCGCCCCTCAGGAAGCGGTCTATGTCTGCCGCGGCGCGCCTGCCGGCGCCCATGGCGCTGATAACCGTGGCCGCGCCGGTGAGGACGTCGCCCCCGGCCCAAACCCTCGGCTTCGTCGTCCGACCTGTCTCCTGATCGGCCACCACCGTGCCCCACCTCGTCCTCTCCAGCCCCTCCGTGCCAGAGAAGACCAGGGGGTTGGGCCTGGTGCCGATGGCGATGACCACTACGTCCACTTCCATGTCGAACTCCGAGCCGGGGATGGGGATGGGGCGTCGCCGCCCGCTCTCATCCGGCTCGCCCAGCTCCATCCTGATGCACCTCATGCCCTTCACCCACCCCTTTTCGTCGCCGAGGATCTCTACCGGATTTGTGAGCAGCTTGAAGATGATCCCCTCTGCCTCGGCGTTCTCCACTTCCTCGGCCCGGGCGGGCATCTCCTTCCGCGAGCGGCGGTAGACGATGAAGACCTCCTCCGCCCCCAGGCGCAGAGCGCAGCGGGCAGCATCCATGGCCACATTCCCGCCTCCCACCACGGCCACCCGGCGCCCGACCTTGATGGGCGTGTCGTATTCGGGGAAGAGGTAAGCCTTCATCAGGTTTGTCCGGGTCAGGAATTCATTGGCCGAATAGACGCCGTTGTAGTTCTCTCCAGGGATGCCCAGGAAACGGGGTAAGCCCGCGCCCGTGCCCAGGAAGACGGCGTCGTAGCCCTGCTCCCCCAACAGCTCATCAACGGTGAAGAGCCTGCCGATGACGGAGTTGAGGCGGATCTCCACCCCGAGCTTGCGGACGTAATCCACCTCGGCCTCGACGATGGCTTTGGGGAGGCGGAACTCAGGGATGCCGTACATTAGCACCCCGCCCGCCTTGTGCAACGACTCGAAGATGGTTACCTCATGTCCCATCTTGGCCAAATCGGCCGCACAGGTGAGGCCCGCTGGCCCCGATCCTACGACGGCCACCCGCTTGCCCGTGGGCGGGGGGAGCTCCGGTATAGTCGCTCCCCTGGCCAGGTCCCAGTCGCCGACGAAGCGCTCCAGCCGCCCGATGGCCACCGGCTCATACTTCTTCCCCAAGACGCAAAGCTCCTCGCATTGGGTCTCCTGAGGGCAAACCCTGCCGCAGATAGCTGGGAGGCTGTTGTCGGCCTTGAGGATCTCTACAGCGCCAGCCATATCCCCCTCTCGCACCTTGAGGATGAAGCCGGGGATATCTATCATCACGGGACAGCCCTCAACGCACTTCGGCTTCTTGCATTGTAGGCAACGCTCCGCCTCTGCCTGGGCCAGTTCCATGTCGAAGCCTAGAGCCACCTCGTTGAAGTTATGGCGGCGCACCTCGGGCTCCTGTCGAGGCATCTCCACCCGATGGGGAATTATCTTCGCCATTTAAGCCTCCTGTGCAAGAGATTCACTCGATTGCCTATTTGCCGAAGAAATGCTATAATCACCGTTAGAGGTGATGACGATGGGCAAAGTTGCCCCGGTCTTGACGCGGGAGCGGATGAGCCACGAGGAGTTCATGGCCCTCTACAACGAGGACACCAAAGCCGAGCTCATAGACGGCGTGGTGGTCATCCAGACGCCGGCTTCCCTCAGCCACGAAAGGCTCTTCAGATTCTTGTTCCAGGTCCTCGCTGCCTACGTAGACCATCAGGGGCTAGGCGAGGTCCTGGGCTCCCGGACGGCCGTGCGCCTGGAGGAGGAACACACCTACGAGCCCGACCTCTTCTTCGTCTCGCGGGACCACATCAGCGGCGAGCGGGAGGTCAACGGCGCGCCCGACCTGGTGGTCGAGATAGTCTCGGCCGGCACCTACCACTACGACACCGGGATCAAGCGCCAGGTCTACGAGCGAAGCGGGGTGAGGGAGCTTTGGCTCCTCGACCCCTATGGCCCGGAGGGGACGGAGGTCATGCGGCTGGATGAGGCCAGCGGGAGGTTCGTCCCCTTGGAGCCGGAGGGCGGCATCTACCGCTCGGCGGTGGTCCCTGGCTTCTGGCTCAGGGCCGAGTGGCTCTGGCCGGAAGGTGGCCGCTTCCCCGACACCATCGAGGTATTGAGGACGCTATGCGCCCTGTAATTGCCCTTCTGCCCCCTTTCGAATAGCTCCAGTGCCCGCTTCTCCTCCTCGAGATAAATCCTCTGGCGGGCCATCAGGAGGTCCCAATCAACCAGGTGGCCGTCGAACTCAGGGCCGTGGACGCAGGCGAAGCGCGTCTCGCCGCCAACCTCGACGCGGCAGCAACCGCACATCCCCGTGCCGTCCACCATGATGGGGTTGAGGCTGACGATGGTCTTGACCCCGAAGGGCTTGGTGGTCAAACTGGCGAACTTCATCATGATCGCTGGCCCGATGGCCCAGACGCGCTCGACCTCATGGCCGCGCTCCTCCAGAACCTCCTTTAGCGGCTCGGTCACTAGGGCCTTCCGACCATAGGAGCCATCATCGGTGCAAACGATCACCTCATCGCTAACGGAGCGGATCCTATCCTCCCAGAAGAGTAGCTCCTTGTTGCGGGCGCCGATAATGGAGATGACGTGGTTGCCCGCTTCTTTCAAATCGCGGGCGATGGGGTAGATGAGTGCGATGCCCACCCCGCCGCCCACACAGACTACGGTGCCGTAGTGCTCGATCTCAGTAGGGTTGCCCAGAGGCCCGGTGAGGCTGGCCAGCCTGTCGCCGACGCCCAAGGTGCCCAGGTGCATGGTCGTCTTGCCCGCTTCTTGGAAGACCATGGTGATGTTGCCGGCCTCGCGGTCACAGTCGGCGATGGTCAGAGGGATGCGCTCCCCCTCCTCACTCACCCTGATAATGACAAATTGGCCCGCCCGAGCCTTACGCGCCACATCGGGTGCCTCGATTACCAACAGCTTGGTGATGGGCCCTAAGTCCTCCTTGGCCAAAATCTCATACACGGTCCTCGCCTCCCCATCAGTGTATTCTATGCGCGGAATCATCGCGCATTATATGTCCCGGGGATCTTTTCGTCAAGAGAGCCAGAGAAGGCATATCATTTTCTCAGGCTTTTCTCCTCATGGCCGCTATTTGGCGCAACACGCCCAGAAGCGACCAGCCTAGCCTCACCACATCGCGAAGTCGAATGCCCTCGCCAGGCAGCGCTTCCCCTTCCGCCTCTTCACTGGCCCACCTGAGGTAAAGCCAGGTCGCGGCCACGCCGATTAGCCCCCCAATGAGGCCGCCCAGGACGATAGCTCTATTGCGTGAGTCCACCTTCATCCTTACCCTCCTGATGCATCCGCTCGCTTATCCCTCTACTTAGATGCAAGCCTTCGGATGGCATAGGACATGCCTGCTGCTACGCTTGATGCCCAGATCAAGGGTGCGACGATGACATCGGCCACCGACTGGGTTATCCTCTCGGCCCTCCTCACGCGCTCATAGGCCACGGGGAGGAAGAGCTTGATCCTTCTTTCGAATTGCCCCATGCCCCTTAAGGCCAGGGAGAAGGCCAATGCGATTGGCAGGCCAATGAGGAAGGCCTCGACGGCCAAAAGCAGCAAGGCCACGTTCCTCCACATGATTAGGTCCATTGCCTGAACCCCCGCACTTTTTCTTATTTGCTCGCTAGACTAGAGGTTGGCAACACAGATTAGAGGGAGATCCTTCATGGTCATCAAGCCTGGCTCGGCGTCAATCACCCGAGGGATGGAGTTGACCACTATGGCTGCCGTGGCCATATCGCCGGGCAACCCATCCCTTATGGTCAGATCAATCCCCGGCCTCCCCTCGATAACTATGTGATCGTAGTAGTCCTCCGCGCCCATATACATCCGCAGATCGAGGGTTATGACCTCCTTCCCATCCTTAAATCCCCGTCCTATCTGCCTGATGCCGGCTAACTTGCCCTCATCCAATTCGATTGATCCGTCTCGCAACCTGGTTTGGACGATCACTGGGTCAACGGTTTCCTCCATCGCATCCAATTCCCACCCCAAGGCGCTAGCGGTCATGGCCATTGATTCCAGAAGGCCGATGTGCCCCACGCTCCCTTCTTCCCTCCTGCGCTCGAACTCATCGGGGGTAAGCCCCAGTCCCACCTTCTGCTGGAGGGGAAGCCTACGCCGGAAGGGATCAATGACCCTAGTCACCTGGACCCTATCCACGCTCTGACACACCGCCGTTAGGGCGATGACCAGGGTGTCCATGATGAAGCCTGGATTGATGCCAGTGCCCAACACTGTGACCCCGTGCCCTTTGGCCAAGACATCGATCTCTTCAGCGATCTCCGGATGCCTGGCGTAGGGGTAAGCCAGCTCCTCGCAGGTGGATATAACGTTCAGGCCGGCCTCTATGGCCTCGATTATCTGAGGGCGAACCCCTCTCAAGAGAGAGGTGGTCGAGTGGAGGACGATGTCGGCATCGCTTGTCGAGAAGACCATTTTGGGATCGTCGGAGACCACCACGCCTAGCGGCTTGCCGATACCTATCACCTCGCCCAGGTCCCTCCCCACCTTCCCCTGGTCACGATCAATGGCGCCTGCGATCTCAAAACCCCTCTCCAGCGCTAACCTGGCGATGCGGCTCCCTATGGAGCCGATCCCATAGTGGATGGTCCTAACCCTCCTGGACATTGGGATTCCCCTTAACCCCTAATCCATATCTATATCCCTGCTCAAAAGCCCGCAGGTTCAGCTCCTCCGTCCCCCTCGGGACCGAGGTGCGCACAGCCTCTCGCAGGGCTTCGACGGAGACCACATCGGTCACCGCAGCTACGAAGCCTAGCATCACCACATTGGCCACGATGGAGCGCCCCAGGCCCTCGGCGATGCGCGTGGCGGGGATGGAGAGGAGCTTCACCCCTTTAGCGAGGGAACCAGGCTCTACCAGCTCCTCCTCGATGATTGCCAGGCTGTCCTCTCTCAGCTCTCCATGGTATCTGTCCCAGCCCTCCTGAGACATGGCTATCAGCACCGAGGGGGCGATGAGGCGGGGATATCGGATCGGCTCGTCGGAGATGATGACCTGGGCGCTGGACGCCCCGCCGCGAGCCTCCGGCCCATAGCTCTGCGTGAAGACAGCGTTCCTGCCGTCATGGATAGCTGCCGCCTTGCCTAAGATGTAGCCGGCGCGGATGATGCCCTGGCCGCCGAGACCGGTCAGCCTGATCTCGGTGCGGCCCACCTTTCTAAGCAGAGGTGCGGAGGTGCCAGGGTGCATTCTGAGCATGGGTGCAGGGGTGCTGGGGTGCAAGGGTGCCTTCTCCCCTCCTCCCCTGCATCCCTGCACCCCTGCGCTTCCGCCCACAACCTTCTCCACCACTTGGTCACAGAGGTCGGAGAATGTCGGCTTCTCGATGTCCACGAATTTCCCGACGATGATCTCCCCATCCAGAGTGATTTCTGCCTCCTTGGGGTCGATGCCGTGTCTGATGACGGTCTTTTCACGGTAATAGTGCATTGTATCCAACCCCTCGCGCTGCCTTTTCTCCTGTCGACGGCCATAGCCAACGGGGCAAGGCGAGATTATCTCCACGAAGCTGAAGCCCCTCTTATTCAATGCCTCTTCGATGGCCCTCTCCAACCTTCGGGCATGGAGGGTTGTCCAGCGGGCCACGTAGACTGCCCCGCTGGCCGCGGCGAGGTAGGGCAGGTTAAAGGGGTGCTCGAAGTTTCCGTAGGGGGAGGTGGTCGTCCTGGCCTCAAGCGGCGTGGTGGGGCCTACCTGCCCTCCGGTCATGCCGTAGTTGAAGTTGTTGACGCAGATGATGGTCATGTCCAGGTTTCGGCGGGCGGCATGGATGAGGTGGTTGCCGCCGATGGCGATGAGGTCGCCGTCGCCGGAGAAAACCACTACCTTCAACTCCGGGTTGGCCAGTTTCAACCCTGTGGCGAAGGGGATGGCCCGCCCATGGGTGGTGTGGAAGGAATCCAGCTTCACGTAGCCGGCCACTCGTCCCGTGCAGCCTATTCCTGAGACCACGGCCACCTTGTCCAGGT
>CAYQVA010000096.1:0-6900 GCA_964420815.1 uncultured Anaerolineae bacterium | reverse complement strand
GGGGACCTCCCCAGGAGAGTCGCTCCCCCTAACTCCGTATAGCAGGTCTTTCTTTTGATAAATCCCAATGACCAAATCCCAAATCCCAATTGGTCATTGGTTCATTGGTCATTATCTATCGCCTCCAACCGATTTCGGCAAGCCTTTACTCTACGCTCATCCCTCCTTCTTGTGGATGACGTTGATCACGACCCTCTCGCTCTCAGTTCGGTTGCCGGCGGAGTCGTAGGCGACGACGTGGATGGTATGCTCCTCAGGGCCCTCCCCAGCCATCTTAATGATCCACTTCTTAGTGTAGGGGGCCACGGTGGTGTAACCTATCAGCTCATCATCCAAGTAAAACTCCACCCTATCCATGGAGAAGTTGTCCTTCGCCTCAGCCTGGATGTTGACCCATTCGTCTTCCTCCATGACGTAGACCGCGTCCGGCTCCGGATGGATGATCCCCACCGTAGGCGAGATATTGTCCACAGTGACCTGTATAGCTGCTTGCCGCTGGTTGCCATTCTTCTCGACGACGGTGAGCTGGAGGGTGTAGAGCCCGTTCAACTGGCTTACGTCCCAGTACTCCAGGGTGCCGTTATCCACCCTATTGTGGTGGTCGCCGCCGATCTGGGTCCAAGAGGAGGGGTCCAACCCCTCACCATACTGGAGGCGATAGACCCCCAGGTCTGCCTTTACGTTACCCACAATAGGGACGATGCCTCGCAGGTAGGCATAGGGCTTTGGGCTGGTGATGGCCACATCGCCGGAGGCGATGCCCGGGCCATGAAGGTCACAGTACTCCGTAGGGGGCTGAGGGATATTGTTCTCCCGCACCCAATCGGCTGCCTCAGGAGGAAAGATCTCAAAGACCACTTCCTCCACCTGGTCGGGCGGACAGTGGACGGTGGCCAGCTTCCCACTGGCCTTGCAGATGCGGAAGGGCTGGTGGATGTTACAGAGGGTGGTCGGCGCCGTCCCCTTGATGAATATCTCCTTGATTTTGTGGGGACAATACTCCGTGGGCAACAGACCCGAGGTAGCACACACCTCTACCTCCTCCAGGCCATCGGGCCTGATGAAGTCCTCCACCGGCATATCGGCGAGGACCTCCTCCATGAAGTCATGCCAGATGGGGCCAGCGCCGCGGGAGCCGGGGACGTTCTTCATCGGCTCGTTGTCGGTATTGCCTACCCAGACTCCGGTGACCAGTTGAGGGGTGTAGCCGATGGTCCAGGCGTCGCGCCAATCCGTGGTGGAGCCGGTCTTGGCCGCCGCCGGTCGGCTCAGCTCGAGGGGGTTGTTCCACCCTATTCCAGCGATGCGCGCCTCTCTATCAGCCAGGACGTGAGTGATCAGATAGGCCAGCTGGGGGCTCAGGACCTCCTTGGTCTGGGGGGCCGTGTACTCCTCCAGGACATGCCCCTCCGCATCCTCCACCCGCAGGATGGCCACGGGGTCGAGCTCACGGAAGCCTGGGCGCAGCTTATCGGGCGGGACTGGCCGCCCGGCCATCACCCCGCGGTTGGCAAAGACGCCATAGGCGTAGGTCATGTCCAGGAGGGTGACCTCGCCTCCCCCCAGGGTGAGGGAAAGGCCGTAGTAATCCCGCGTCAGGGTATTGATCCCCATACGGTGAGCAGTATCAATGACGTTGCGCACCCCCACCATATCGAGCAGCTTCACCGCCGGGATGTTGTAGGAGCAAGCTAGGGCATGGCGCAGGAGCTGGGGCCCGTGATACTTCCTATCGTAGTTCTCGGGCACGTAGGGCGGATGGGGGTCGTCAGGGAAAGCGGTGCGCACGTCCATGAGCATGGTGGCCGGGGTGTAGCCCTGAGCGAAAGCGGTCACGTAGGTGAAGGGCTTAAAGGCGGAGCCAGGCTGGCGCTCGGCCAGGGCAATGTTTACCTGCCCATCAATGTCCTTATCGAAGTAATCAATGCTTCCCACCATGGCCAGGATCTCCCCCGTCGCCGGCCTGATGGCCACGAGGGCGGCGTTGCTGACGTTGTGCCCCTCCTGCTTCAGCCTCTCCACGTGCCGCCTGGCGATCTCCTCAGCAGCCCTCTGCATGTCCAGGTCCAGGGTGGTATAGACCCGCAGCCCACCCCGATAGAGCATCTCCGGGCCGTAGCGCTCCTCCAAGAGGCGGCGCACATACATCACGAAGTGAGGGGCCTTAATTTCGAACTTCTTGGAGACGTAGTGTAGCTCCTCGGCCTTCGCGGCCAGGAGCTCATCGAGGGTGATGTAGCCCTCGCGGTACATGGCCTCGAGCACCAGGTGCTGGCGCCTCTTAGCCCTCTCCGGGTTCTCCAGGGGGGAATTGGCGGCCGGGGCCTGGGGCAGGCCAGCTAACATGGCGCACTCGGCCAGGCTCAGGTCCTGCACGTGCTTGCCGAAATAGGCCTGGGCAGCGGCCTCGACGCCGTAGGCCAGGTTGCCGTAACAGACGGTGTTTAGATACCATTCCAGGATCTGATCCTTAGAGTAGAGGCGGGAGATCTCCAGGGATAGGATCACCTCCTTGATCTTACGCGAGGGGAGGCGGCGGTACCTCTCCTCCGGCGGGATTAGGACATTCTTGACTAGCTGCTGGGTGATGGAGCTGCCGCCTTGCGATGGTATGCCGAGATAGGGCAGATCTATGCCGAACTTCTCCTTCACATACATGGCAAAGTTGGACCAAACCGCCCGCGCGAGGCCCCTGGGGTTGATGCCCGGGTTCTCGTAGAAGCTCCTGTCCTCGATGGCAATGGTAGCCTGGCGCAGGTATAGAGGGATCTGGTCCAGGGGGACGATGGTCCGGTTACCCCATTGGGGGGCGAAGATTTCGTAGAGCACTGTCTTGCCCGTGCGGTCGTAGATCCTGGTGGTCTTGAAGCTCTCCCTAACCTGACGGCTCATCTCCTCGGGGGCTGGCAGGTCCTTGACATAGTAGGCATAGACGCCCACGGCTGTCCCGAGGCCCAGGGCGGCGATGAGAAGGAAGGGCAGGATTATGGCTAGGGCGCCAGCGATGAGGAGACGGAGCCCATTGCCGTTATCGTTCCGTCGGCGACGCCGAAAGTGAATAACCCTTGTGACCATAGCCTCCCTCCTCTACTGCATTTTCCGGCGACAAAACCTCGCTTCTATCATAGCAGAAAAGGGCGAGAAATGCAAGCGCCAGTTCTCTTCTCCACCACCAGGAAGTGGGAAAGCCCAAATGCCCTCAGGGGCGTTTTCTCCAAGGCATAGGTGATGCGCCGCAAAATGGACGCCAATCGCGGCCAGCGCGCAGCTACCTTATCGTAGCCGGGATATATCTGGGTGTGGACGACGATCCGACAATCCAGGCCATCGAACAGGCGGCGCAGGCCCTGCGATGAGTAGGCCCGCACATGGGGGGCAAAGCGACGGCGCAGGGGATCGGGCAGGTAGTTGACCAGGGGGATGTTGCCGAAATGGTACTCCCCCCGCCAGTAGGCCCCGTGGGTCTCGAAGGGGTAGAGGCGATTGGGGGCGAAGATCAGGATCCGCCCCTTGTCCCTCGTCACTCGGTAAGCCTCCTGCACCGCCTGCTGGTCATCGCCCACGTGCTCGATGACCTCGTGGAGCAGGACGACGTCGAAGCTATCGTCGGGGAAGGGGAGCGCCTCGGCCAGGGCCACGCCGAGGTTGGGCAGCGCCTCTCGCACTTCAGCCAGTTTATCGAAGTCAACGTCTATCCCATAGACCTGATCGCTGAAGGCGCGAATCTTTTTGACGTACATCCCCAAGCCGCAGCCCACGTCGAGGATACGTTTGCCCTCCAAAGATGCATATCGTCGGATCAAGGCCAACCGCCGATCCTGTCCGTAGCGCCAGACATAGCTGGGGTAGCCCAAGGAGACGGCCTTATCCTCGCCGCTCATAATCAGCCCCCAATATGCTAGCAAAAAGCGATGAAAAGCGCAAGTCACAGGAACCTCTAGACGGGAGGGGGGAAAGCGTGTATAATAAGTTGTGGAATGCGACGACTCCTGTGCGAAATCGGGAGATTTCGCACTCCACAGATTTCAAACAAGGAGCGTTATCCATGAACATATTCAATCGCGTGGTGGTGATCCTCCTTCTGCTGGCGACCATCGTCGTTTCGGCCATCGTGATGGCCGTCCCAAAACCGGTCATCGTGGTCATAAGGCGAGAGCTGACCTTCGCCGAGGAACTCCTGACCCCAACCGTCCATTTGGTGCTCATCGTGCTGGGCTCCTTCCTCATCCTGGTCTGCGTCCTGCTCCTGTGGCTTGAGCTCTGGCGGCCGGAGCGGAAGACGGTGCGGGTCCCTCAGGTCAGCGGTGGCGAGGCGGAGGTGAGCGTGGATTCCATCGCCCGGCGTCTGAAGTACCACGTGGACCAGCTGGCCGGCGTGATCGAAGTGGCGCCCAGGGTCATCAGCAAGGGTAAGAGCGTGGATGTCACGCTCGACCTGGAGACGAGCCCCGAGATCGAGGTCCCGAAGAAGACGGAGGAGGTCTGCCAGGTGACCAGGCAGGTCATCGAGGAGAGGATGGGGCTGAGGCTGCGCAAGGTCCGGGTTCACATCAAGCATGCGCCATACCCGGAAGCCCCAAAGTCCGAGGCCTAAAGCTTCCGACTCCGGACCTCACCTCCTCCCGCCGATAACCAGCTTGCCAGGTAAGACCCTTAGTTCAGTTATGTCAATACGTGAGTCTTCGATGGACTCCTCGATTATCTGAGAGGTGTAGTTCAGGAGGAATCCAGGGATATGGAAGCCGGCGATGGTGGCCCTCTCTATAGTCACCTCCACTCGCCCCTTCACCAACTGGGCGGTGCAGGTCGCTGAGAATCGGGCCCCCAGGGGGGCGATGGCGCCTGAGACGTGGATTCTCCCCTCTGTAAACCTGACCTGAGGCTTGAGGAGGGGGCCACCGCTGAGATTCTCGGCGAGGTAGGAAGTTAACTCCTCCTCGGTTATCTCCAGGCGAAATGGGGCACCGGCTTCCCCTCTGATGAATCGGCTCGCCTTCTCCTCGAATCGTTCGGCCGCCTCGTGGGATACCTCGACGGTCGGCTCCGGGGTGGGGGTCGCCTGCGAGGGGAGGGCGCGGCAAGCGAGGGTCAAAAGCGCCAGGAGCAAGACCACCAGACGCCTGTTCATCGGTCCTCGATCAATTGAGAAAATTTTGCTCCTGGTGGCGTCTCCGCCACCCAGATGAGACGGGGCGAGGACGCCCCTTTAAGCGATTGATTTTATCAAGTATTGATTATACCTAACATCTATTCGCATGACAAGGAGAGGAAATTGGCCAAGCCTTCCACCATCGCCATAGATGGGCCAGCAGCCTCCGGCAAGAGCACCATTGGGAAGCTCCTGGCCCAGCGATTAGGTTACCTATATTTCTTCGACACCGGGCCGATATACCGCACCAAAGGCGGACAGGAGAGGTTCCTCCCGGTGGAGAGGGGATACCTCTACTTCGATACCGGGGCGATGTATCGCACCGTCACATGGGTGGCCTTGGAGCGGGGGGTGGACATTAACGATGAGGCGGCCATCACCGCCCTGGCTGAGGAGTTGGAGATTGACGTCACCCGGCCTACGGTTTCCGATGGGCGTCAATATACTGTCTTCGCTGACGGCCAGGACGTCACCTGGCAGATCCGTCGCCCTGAGGTGGATGCCAACGTCTCCATCGTCTCCGCCTACCCTGGGGTGCGGGAGGCGTTGACCCACAAGCAGAGGGAGATCGGCCGGCGGGGGCAGGTGGTGATGGTGGGGCGGGACATCGGCACCGTGGTAATGCCCGATGCCGACCTGAAGATATACCTGGAGGCTTCGGTGGAGGAGCGGGCTCGGCGGCGCTACAGGGAGCTTCTGGAGCGGGGGCAGCCCGCGGATTATGAGGAGGTCTTGCGTGAGATGGAGAGGAGGGATAAAATAGACAGCGAAAGGGAGGCCGCTCCCCTTAAACCCGCCCCTGATGCTATCATAATCAACACCGATGGGCTGACCGTCGAGGAGGTGCTGGCGAAGGTGGAGGAGCTGATCCGCAAATGGGACGGATGATTTTTCGGACCCTTGCTCGCCTCCTCCTTAGACTGTTATTCAGGCTGCTCACCAGGTGGGAAGTGAAGGGGATAGAGAATTTGCCTGAAAGCGGCCCCTTAGTCGTCGCCTTCAACCACCTGGCGCACCTTGATGCGCCGTTGTTGGTGGCGACGCTTCCCTGGCCCCTGGAGGGCATAGCTTTAGCCGACCTCTATCACGTCCCTGTAACTGGCCAATTCCTCAGGCTCTATGGGGCGATCCCGGTGCACCGTGACGAGTTTGACCGCGAGGTCATCAGGAGGGGATTGGAGGTTTTGGCCACGGGGAAGGTCTTGGCCCTCGCCCCTGAGGCCAGGATGAGCCGGACGGGGGCCCTGGAGCGGGCACGACATGGTGCCGCCTACTTCGCCCTGCGCTCCCGCGCCCCCATACTGCCCCTCGCCATCACCGGCACCGAGCGAGCATACTCCGAGTGGAAGAGGCTTCGCCGTCCCAGGCTCACAGTGAACATCGGCCGGCCCTTCACCCCACCCCCTTACGAGAGCAAAGGCGAGGCGAGGCGCAGGCAACTGGAGGAAGTCACCGAGGAGATCATGCGCCGCATAGCCGAGCTATTACCGCCGGAGTATCGAGGTGTGTATGGCTAAGCGCATATATTTGCGCTAGGGCAATCGCATTCTTTTTCTCTTCCCCACACTGGGGGCTTCTAAGTCACTTTTTGCCCACCTATACCCCACCAAAGCGGGAATTCTCGCGTGGTTTCTCCCATTTTTCGCACGGTGTTTCCCACTTTGGGGCGAATTCCACCGAGTTTGCGATTGCCCTAATATTTGCGCTAAGCAAAAAGGAACAGACATGCGCCGAGAAGACTTCGCAACAGA
>CAYQVA010000095.1:0-6925 GCA_964420815.1 uncultured Anaerolineae bacterium | reverse complement strand
TTGACAAGGTGACCTTCGGGGTCAAGGGCGGCCGTCTCTATGCCCTCACCACCTCCAACCTGGCTCCAGGCGCGGACACGAAGATCGTGGTGGAGTTAGATGGGGAGGTCTGCCCAACCTGCGTAAACGACGACATTGGGCCTGGTTACTACGAATCCCAGGTGCGCTTCATACCCACCGCCGATGGCGTGGCGGTGGCGACTATCAGCGCAGGCCCAAGCGGTCAATACGGCGCTGACAAGACCTACGACCTCACCCTCAGCCTTCTCTCGAGCCTGGTTGATGACTACGAGCCCGATGACCCCTTCGCCAAGCCCATCGCCATTGAGGGGACGCAGGAGCATAGCTTCTACCCCGATGGCGACCGGGATTTGGTCAAGTTCATAGCCAAGGAGGGGCGACACTACGCCGTTTACACCTCCAACCTGGCCTTAGGGGTAGATACGAACATCAAGGTCGTGCTGGAAGAGCAGTTAATGGGCGAGAACGATGACTATGCCCCGGGCACGGGCAACTTCGCCTCGGCGGTCTGCTTCCAGGCGCCCATAGATGGCACGGCGGTGGTGCTGATCACCAACCTGCAGCAGCAATACGGCGTTGACAAGATATACGAGATCAGCGTCAACGAGGCGCCGATACTGCAGGTCATGCCTCTGAACCTCTCCTTCACGGCCGTGGAAGGGGAAGCCAACCCTCCGCCGCAGGAGGTCAACATCAACAACATCGGCGGGGGCATCCTGACCTGGACGGCTGTCAAGGACCCCGCCGCCTTCTGGCTGAGCATCAGCCCCTCCTCAGGCACCGCCCCCTCGGTCATGAGCGTGTCTGTGGACATCACTGGCCTGACAGCAGGGACTTATATAGGGCATATCGAGATCACCGGGACCTCCCTTTGCACGCAGAACTCGCCTCAAACGGTCACGGTGATCCTGCAGGTTATAGCGCCGACGCCAACAGCAACGCCCACCAGCACGCCTGTCCCGCCGACGCCCACGCCGACGTCATCGTCCTCCTGGAGGCTGCCCGGCCTGGCCTCCTTGATGCCCGGCTTCAGTAGATCACAATGGTGCGCTACTGGGCGGCGTCCCCGCCGCCCGGATGGGGCGAGGACGCCCCTTGGTAGCAATGGTTGTGATCTGCCGAACCTGGCTTTCCCCCCGGCGGAGGCAGTGGACTTCGTGATCGTTTTGGAGTTGAAAACACCATCGCCATGATCTGACGGTTTGCAAGTGCGCAAGTTAGCAAGTGAACAGGTTGTTTGCTACTTGCTCACCTGCCCATTTGCCGTGCGCTACTGGGCGGCGTCCCCGCCGCCCGGAGTTCTTTCAACTTTTCTTCTGCTACAAAGGGCGTCCCCGCCCCGATTTTCAGGGCTAAACGCCACCAAACGGGGCGAGGACGCCCCTGGATAGCGAGTTTTAGTGGGTGGAGAAAGTGTAAAGAACTTTTGGAAGGTTGCTTAAATTCCCACAGAGGGCGAGAGCATGTCATCAGCAGCCGCTCGGCTGAGCCTCACGGCGAAGCCTCTGCGGCAGGAGGCTTACTCATTCGTCAAGGATTTGGTTTATGAAGACGCATGGAGGAGGAAACGGGGAGATAACCGGTAAGAGGCTGTGGATTCTACTGCTGACGCTCGCCTTAGCGGGCTGTGCGCAGGTCCACGTCTATGGCGCCGGGGAGCATAAAGCATTTTTGCCCTTAGTGCTCAAACAGCCGAATCCTACGCCGACCGTTACCCCTACTCCAGAGTTCTGGGAGATAGGGGCGATGGCCAGGGACCTGGGCACAGGAGGCCCGCTAGAAGGGGTGGGGATCGAGTTTCGCTACTTCCGGTGGAATAGCTGGATGCGCTACGGTTTGCAGCAAACCGGTGCGGATGGAAGGGTGCGATGGAGGCCGACGGAGGCTTGGTGGACGGAGGGGACTGGGAAGTGGGACCTGCAGCTCAGGGTCTTCAGCCCTCCCCCTGGATGCACCCCTGTGTCCGCCACCTCCCACTCCGGCGGCACGAACTGCTCGGTATACAGGTGCTATGATGACCGGCTCTATTTCTGGGATGTCGTGGTGATGGGTGAGACTTACACCGAGAACTACTTCGACTTCTTCTGCCCTACGAGCACGCCGACCCCGACGAGCACGCCCACACCGACGAGCACCCCTACGCCGACGCCGACGCCCACCAGCACAGGCACCCCCACCGCCACGCCGACGGCAACGGCCACCCCAACGAGCACGCCTACGCCGATCCCTGGCCTCGATGAATACGAGCCCGACGATGTCACCCCTAAGCCCATCGGCATCGGCGAGACCCAGACACACACCCTCTGCCCGGAGAACGATGTGGACAAAGTCACCTTCCCGGCCAAGGCGGGGTACTGGTATGAGGTCTACACCTCCGACCTGGCATTGCGCGTGGATACGGTCATAACCGTAACCGTGGACGCCCAAGTCTATTCCGATGATGACTCAGGGGAGGGTTTGGCGTCTAAGGTGACCTTCTCGACCATGGTCAATGCCACAGCGGTGGTAACCATCGTTGACTTCGCCGGTCGAGGGGGGCCTGATCACACCTATAAGATCACCGTCAACCAGCTTGGAGACGCTTACGAGCCCGACGACACATACGAGGACGCCAAACCCATCGCCATCGGCGAGACGCAGGCCCACAGCCTCTACCCCGAGGGCGATGTGGACACGGTATGGTTCGGGGTCAAGGAGGGGCGCTTGTATGCCCTCGGCACCTCCAACCTGGCACCGGGCACGGACACCAAGATCGTCGTCGAGGTTAACGGCGTGGTATGCGAGGAGACCGACTATTACCGTTGCGTGAGCGATGACATCGGCCCCGGCTTCCTCGAGTCGGAGGTACGCTTCGTGCCGGAAGCCGATGGCACCGCCATGGCAACCATCAGCAAGGGCCTGAGCGGCTACTACGGAGCCGATAAGACCTACGATCTGAACCTCACCCTCCTCTCAGTAGACGTTGACAAGTATGAGCCCGACGAGATAAGGCCCAAGCCCATCAACGATAGGGAACCGCAGGGGCATAATTTCTACCCCTATGGCGACCAGGACTTTGTCAAATTCCCAGTCAAGGAGGACCGGTGGTACGGCGTCTTCACCTCGAACCTGGCCCCGAGCGTGGATACCGTCATCACGGTCACGATGAACGGCCTTACATGGTACAACGACGACTATGACCCAGGCAGCGGCAACTTCGCCTCCACGGTTTGCTTCTCTGTCACTATTAGCGGCGTGCCGACGGTAACCATCACTAACCTCGATCAATTCGGCCCCACGAAGAGCTACACGGTGACCGTCGTCGAGGAGCCTTTCATAGAGACCTACCCCGATTCCCTCACATTCACCGCGGTAGAGGGTGGCCCGGCCCCCGCACCGCAGACGATCACCGTCACCGTCCCCGGCGACGGAAACCTGTTCTGGCAGGCCATCGAAGACGTGGTCTGGTTAGACGTAGGGCCTGAGATCGGTAAGACCCCTTCGATCATGCATGTGATAATAACCGATACCACGGGTATGCCGAGCGGCTTCTACCAGGGAAACATCACCATCGCGCCGTTGAGCATCGCAGGGGCCCCATGCGGTGATAGCGAATCCCGCACGGTCCCCGTCAACCTGATCATCTCACCCTCTTCTTCGAGGCTAGGGGGTATGGCTTCGCTTATGCCTGATTTGGCCCTGCTCGGATCGCAGGCAAGGGTGCGCGCCTCACCTTCAAAGAGGTTGCTTCTGGGAGTTCAGGGTTCAGCCTATGGCGGCCTGAAAGCCGCGCCCCATAGTTTCGACTAAGAGCCTATCCGAAAACCGCTCGAAAGGGGCATCCCTGCCCCATCCGACGGCGAGGACGCCATTGGATAGCAGAGTCTCCAGATAGACACTAACCGGATGCACTATTAGAGGCGAAAGGGGGTACGATGACCTTCATCGGGAGGTGGAGAGATTATCTCCCCACAATTGACCGGCCTACCATGCTAGCTATAGCGGCCATCAGCCTGGTGGCCATCGTCTATGCCCTCTTTGGGATCCTACTCACAGGGCAGCTCTTACAGAGAAGCAGCCTGACCACCGAGATAGCCCTGGTAGAGCAGAGCCTGGCGGAGGCCGAGGAGCTCCGGGAGAAGAGGCCTGAGGAGCTGCGGAAGGAGATAATCGCTGCCCAGGCCACCTTAACCGCTGCCCTCAAGGAATTCCCCAGCGAAGCGGAGAGCATGAGGGAAGTGAATAAGCTCTACCAGTTCGCCAGCGAAAACCAGGTGGAGATCGTCAGCCTGCAGGCCCAGCCGGCTCCGGAGGGGGTGGAGGTATATAATGTCAGGCAGTTCCGGTTGCAGGCCACCGGCAGCATCCCCGGGCTGATGGCCTTCCTATCCCAGGTCGAGGAGGGGACGGTCAAGACCCTGATCCTGACCGATGTGAGCATCGCCGAGGCGGAGGGGACGCATACCCTCAACGCCAACCTCACCCTCTATGCCTCCCCTCTCGCGCCGACGCCCATGGTGACCCCAGCCCCCACGCCGGTGGTGGGCGAGCTGGCGGAGCTGGAGCGGCGGCTGGACGATGCCTGGGCAGCGGCGGATTGGGAAGAGGCCATCGCCCTGATCCGCCAAATCCTGTCCATAGAGCCGGACTACGAGGATATGACCGAGAAGCTCTACGCCGCTCACGTGAACTACGGCTACAAGCTCCTCGATGAGGGGAAGCCTGGCGCTATGGCGCAGTTTGCAGCCGCCCTGTCCATCAAGCCCGGTGGGGTGGAGGCGATGGAGGGGCTGAGGAGATTGAAAGGCGAGTAGGCAGGTCGGTTATGGTATGTAGAGGGGTCAGCGCTCCCTTGCGCCAACAGGGGCGTTAGAGAACGCCCCACTCCTCGAATTCAGCTATCTCAAAGGGAGCCGCTATAGCATTTCAGGAAGGGGGTTCAAACTTGCTAGGCGCTAGAGAGATCACTACCTTAAACATCGAAGGGAGCAGCGTCAGGCTGCTGACGGTCAAGGATAAGAGGGTCCAGAGATGGGGGGATATGCCTCTGGAGCCTGGATGGGTCAAAGAGGGCCTGATCCTCGACCCCTCGAGCGTGGGGCTGGTCATCAGAAACCTCTTCGCTTCCCAGAATGCGCCCCAGAGGGATGTCATCGTCAGCCTGACAGGCTTACGGGCCATCCCCCGCTTCCTCACCATGCCTAAGATAGGCGCGCGCCTCCTGGAGGAGGCCATTATGAGGGAGGCCAGGAGGGAGCTGCCCCTCCCCCTGGAGGACCTATACCTCTCCTGGCAGGTCATCGGCGAGGTGGGGAATCAACAGCGCATCTACCTCCTGGGCGTGCCGCGGGACCTCCTGGACGCCGAGGTGCGGGCCCTGGAGGCGGCTGGGATACAACCCTCCGTCATGGACCTCAAGCCCCTGGCCCTGGTTCGGGCGGTGAACCGGGAGCAGGCGATAATCGCCGACCTAGAGCCGGAGAGCCTCGATATCATCGTGGTGGCCGACTACGTCCCCGTCATCATGCGCGCCTTCTCCCTGGAGGAGGGGCTGAGCCTCGAGGAGAAGATCGAGCGCCTGGTGGATGAGTTGACACGGACGGTTAGATTCTATAACGACAGCCATCCGGAGAGGCCTTTCCCTCCTGAGACGACCGTCTACTTGACGGGGGCCTCTATGGGCGATCGCGCCGCAAGGAATAGCTTCACAAGGCGGGTGGACTACCCCGTCGAGGTGCCCGATCCCCCCGTGGAGTATCCACCAGACCTGCCCCTGGCTCAGTATGCGGTCAACATGGGGCTCGCCCTCAAAAAGGTGCGTTAGGTCATATGGCTTTGACGTGCGCGATATTCGGACTGGCCGTTGGGAGCTTCCTGAATCTCTGCATAGACCGCTTGCCCCAGGGAGGGTCCATCGTCTCCCCGCCGTCCCATTGCGAGTCCTGTGGACATCCGCTGTCGGCCCTGGACCTCATCCCCGTCCTCAGCTACATCCTGCTGAGGGGGCGGTGCCGCTATTGCGGTGCCCCTATACCCCGGCGGCTCCCGCTGGTCGAGACGGCCACCGGGTTGCTCTTCGCCCTCCTCTGGCATCACTACGGCCCTACACCCCAATGGATATTGGCCACCATCTACACCTGCATCATGATAATCATATTCTTCACCGACCTGGAGCACAGCCTCGTCCCCAACCAGGTCATCTATCCGGCCATCGCCCTGGCCCTTCTGGCCGCCCCCTTCACCCCGAGCCATAGCGCGAGGGAACTGCTGCTCGGGGGGCTGACCGGCTTCGCTTTGCTCCTCCTCATCGCCCTCATCCGCCCCGCCGGGATGGGGATGGGAGACGTAAAGCTGGCCGCCTTCATCGGGCTCATAGTCGGCTTCCCCTCGGTCCTCATCGCCCTCTTCCTCTCCTTCATCGCCGGGGGGCTCGTCGCTGGCTGGTTGCTCCTGTCAGGGGCGAAAGGGCGTAAGGACCCCGTCCCCTTCGCCCCCTTCCTGGTCGCCGGAGGGATGGTGGCCATGCTCTATGGGAAAGAGATCATGGACTGGTATCTGAGGGGGGTGTTATGAACATTGAGGACCTGCTTCGCATCATGGTTGAGCGTGATGCCTCCGACCTGCACCTGAAGGCGGGCAGCCCTCCCGTGCTGCGCATTGACGGAAGGCTCGTCCCTTATACTTATGGCGACCCCCTGGGGCTCACGCCTGAGGATATGAAAGAGGCCTTCGAGCAGGTGACCACTGAGGAGCAGAGGGAGGAGTTCGCCAGGGAGCTGGAGCTGGACTTCGCCTATAGCATCTCTGGGTTGGCCCGTTTCCGCGTCAACGCCGCCCTGCAAAGGGGCACCATCACCCTCGCCTTCCGACGGGTCTACTGGAGGATCCCCACCATCGAGGAGTTGGGGCTGCCGGAGGTGTGCAA
>CAYQVA010000094.1:0-6950 GCA_964420815.1 uncultured Anaerolineae bacterium | reverse complement strand
CCTTAATGGCCGCCTGGCGGGCTGGGGCCTGTCCCTGCCCGGCCATGACCACGTTTCCCATCAGCACCTCGTCAATGATGGCGGGGTCAATCCCCGCCCTCTCGACGGCGGCCCTGATGGCCACAGCCCCCAGCTCCGGCGCGGGGACGGTGGAGAGCGTCCCGCCGAAGCGGCCGATGGCCGTCCGCGCCGCGCTGACGATGACCACCTCGCGTCCTGCAGACATGTCTCCTCCTCGAGGTCTTGGCTTATTGCCGATAATCCGGCCATCCGCCATTTTACCAAAAAAAGCGCTTTTTGGCTAGCTGCTTCACAGCTTGTAGAAGAGAAGAGACCCAAGGAGGCGCAGTGCACCGGCGATGAACAAGGCCTTGACGATGTCCAGGTGGTCGGCCAGGCACGTGCCTAACATGGGGCCGAGGAAACCAGCCACGTTGATCAGGACGGTATAGAGGGCGATGAAGGTAGGCCGCCGCTCCCGGGGACAGACCTCCAGCAGGGTGCTATAGAGAGTCAGGTTGACGCCAGCGGTGAAGGCTCCGCCTATTATGGCAACCAGCAGGAGCGGTTCAACGGAGGGCGAGAGCCCTGTAAGGACAGGGTATAGCACCAAGCCGAGTGTGGAGACGAATAGGATGGGACGGTTCCCCCGCCTGGCCGCCACCCTCCCCCAGAGGAGATAGGCCAGCACCGTGGTGGCATTGCTGAAGGTCGCCATCAGCCCGATCCAGCTATCGGAGGCATGGAGGTGCTTCACCCAGTAGATAGGATAGAGAGCTGCTGGGAGGAAGAGCCCCCAATGGAAGACGAAGGAGCTGAAGGCGAAGCGAGCGAAGTTCCGGTTATCATTCGCCAGCCTCCAAAGCTCCGCTGGGCTGAGAGAGGGAGGGGCCTTGGGAGCAGCTATGGCCTGCGGAGCCTGAATGCGACTGACATAGCGGAGGCTGATCAATGAGGCGAGGAAGCCGATGAAAAAGAGAGACTGATAGTTCAAAGGGAAGGGGACGAGATCGAGCAACTTACCGCCGATGAGCACGGTTATGGCGCTACTGATACCTGAGAGGAAGTGGCGGATGCTGACGACCTCCCCTCTCCTCCTGCTGGGAATGGTGTCGGCTAGGAGCGAGGTGAAGGCCAAGCTGCTCAGGGCGCTGGGTATGGTCGTCAGCGCTACCAGGACGACCAGGGCCTCGGGGCGATGGGAATGGATTACTGAAGGCATCAAGGCAATGAACAGATACGATAGACGTTGTAGAAAGCCAGCCAACAAGACCAAGGGCATGCGGCTTCGCTGTCCCTCGACGATCCTAGCGGCTGGTGTCAGCCAGAGGATGTTGACCAGGGCTGGCGCGGATGTCAGAAGCCCCACCATGGTGTTGGAGGCGCCGAGATGGATGGCGAAGACCCGCGTGAAGGTGTTAGCCACACCATTCAGGACGCCAAACCAGGCGATGTCAAGATAGAAGTTCCAGATGTTCTGCTCTTCGACAGTTCGCTTTGGCCGCCATTTCCGCCGCCACCAGCGACGGATTCGATAGGATAGCCAGGTAATCTTCGACAGCAGCGACAAGCCCCGGCCTCCCCTTGGATGAGCAGCTATGGTTGATCCCTCCTCAGCGTGGCCGTTGTTCCTTCTCCAAAGCGGCCATCAATTTCTCATAGGTCTCATCTAAGAGTTCGGGGATGACCTTCGTCTCGGCGAGGACGGGCATGAAGTTCGTGTCGCCCTTCCAACGGGGGACGACGTGGATGTGGACGTGCTCCACAATCCCCGCTCCTGCCGCCTTGCCCAAATTAATGCCTATATTGAAGCCATGAGGGTCCATAACCTGGCGCAGAAGACGGAGGCTCTTATTGAGAAGGACCATCAGCTCGGTCAGGGTTTCTTCATCCAAATCCTCCAGGCTGGCCACATGCCGGTAAGGGGCGATCATCAGGTGCCCGTTGTTATAGGGGTAGATGTTAAGCATGATAAAGCACCTCCGACCGCGGTAGAGGATATAGTTTTCCCGGTCTTTGCTCTCTTTCGCTTTGACACAGAATAGGCATTCCTTTGGTTTCTTGCCGAGGATGTATCTCAGCCTCCAAGGGGCCCATAGCCTTTTCATCGCCTTGCCTCCTAAGATGCAAAGAAGGGGGCAGGATAACTCTCCTGCCCCTCACCATTCGAGGTCCCCAAATAGCGATAGGATCAATCCTCACTTATTTACACAATTTGCGTTGTTCTTCGTTGAGCCGCATCATCGGGGACCTCCATTCGTTCGTCGGTTTTATTTTATGCTGTCTTTGGAGGCTTGTCAAGCCAACGGCTACTCACCAGCCCCAGCTCCCGTAGTTTATCCTCTTTGGGGACGCCGTCTTCATCCCAGCCCCTCAGCTCGTAGTACTCATCGAGCATCCTGTCCAGGGTCTCCTTCGTCACCACCTGCCCTTTGGCCTCGCCCTCTGGCATCGCCTCCTCAATGAATCGAGCCGGTATGGTGTCGTCCCGGCGCCCTATCCCCTCCCGCACGTTGAACATCCGGGTCAGGTTCCAGATCCTCTCCCCGATGGCAAGGTATTCCGTCGCAGTAAAGTCGAAGCCGGTGGCCAGGTTCAAGAGTTCGACGAAGTCCTCCGCTGAGAAGGGCGCGAAGTCGCAAAGGACCAGGGAGAAGCATACCGCTCGTTCGTCTTGGGTATCCTTCACAAATTGAGCTATCCCTTCGATGGAGAACCTCTTCAGGGCTCCGCTGAGCTCGGCGGTGGGTGTCCAACAGCGTTGGTGACATCCACCCCGGTCCGATGTGGCATATGCCAGGGCCATGCCCCACGCCCCCCTGGGGTCAACCCCCGGCAGCTCCAGGCCTTTGACGTGGATGGCGAACCTCTCCGCCCCCTGGCCGATGGCCTGGGCCGCCTTCCTCACCCCCTTGGCAAAGAGCTCCCCGATGCCCTCCCGCCGGGCGATCCTCTCGATCATCGCCAATTGGGCCTCTTCGTTGCCGAATTCCAGCCTCAGCCCATCGGCCTCTCTCAGAAGTCCCCTCTGATAGCACTCCATGGCGAAACCGATGACGTTGCCGGTGGAAATGGTGTCCAGCCCGAGGTCGTCACAGAGCATGTTGGCGTGGGCGATGGCTTCGATGGAGCCGATGCCGCAGTTAGAGCCCAAAAGGGCAATGGTCTCATACTCCGGCCCCTCGACCTCAACCCCCTGGTGCCTGCCCTCATTCACCCGGCTGAATTTCCCACACAGGATGGGGCACCCATAACAGGCCTTGTTCCTGACCACGATCTTCCGCCTCATCGTCTCCCCGGAGATCTCATCGGCCAGCTCGAAGGTCCCGCTGGAGAAGTTCCTGGTGGGAAGGAATCCGGCCCGGTTAGCCTTGGCCACCCACAGAGGGGTCCCAAGCTCCCGCCTCTCCCTCATCACTGGATGCTCGCTGATCAGCTTGCGCAGGCCCTCGACCTTGGCAGCGAAGCCCTTAGGGTCTGCATAGCTTAGTTTATAACCCCCTTCCACCACGACCGCCTTCAGGTTCTTGGAGCCCATCACCGCCCCCGCACCGCCCCTCCCCGCCTGGCGGTAAAGGTCGAAGGAGATGCAGGCGTAACTCACCAGGTTCTCGCCCGCTGGGCCTATAGAGCCCACCTTTCCCCCTGGGTGCCGCTTCTTGAGTGTCCTCTCGGTTTCGAAAACCCCCTTCCCCCACAGGTCGCTGGCATCGAGGATCCGGCATCGGCCGTCTTTCAGGTGCAGGTAGACCGGAGCATCGGCCCTGCCGCGCACCAGCAGGTAATCGAAGCCCGCCCTCTTCAGTCGTGCACCGAACTGGCCGCCCACCTGGCTGTCCAGGAATATGCCGGTGTGAGGCGACTTCGTCACCACCGCCCAGCGCCCCGAGGTGGGGGCTGTGGTGGCCGTCAGCGGCCCGGTGATGAAGATGAGGGGGTTCTCAGGGGAAAGGGGATCGAGGCCTGGCTTCGTCTCCTCGTAGAGGATTTTGGCCCCCAACCCCTTCCCCCCAATGAACATTCTGGCCCATTCCTCGTCCAGATCAATGACCTCGACCTTTCGCCTGGTCAAATCCACTTCCAGGGCTTTTCCTATGTATCCATAAAGCATTGCGTTGCTCCTCTCGTAAATTTAAAGGGGTGCGGACGCAAGTTAACATAGGCTCGCAGGTTACGCCTGCATTCCAAGAACCCTCCCCCAGGTTCCAAACCTGCGGGAGGATAAGGTATCAGCGACCGGCCAACGAGCGGTGGATGCTGAGCATATCGGAGAGCAGGGCGAAGCCGGCCTCACGTCCGCCGGCGCCGGGGCCGGTGATTGTCACCTCGCCCAGCACGTCGGTGTCGAGGACCAGAGCATTTGTCACCCCGCTGACGCCAGCTAGGAAGTCCTCTCGGGCGATCTTCTCCGGCGTCACCTTGGCTTTGACTTTCCCATCTTCCCTCCAGGCCCGAGCGATCAGCTTCCAGCACTTGCCTTCCTTCCTGGCCTCTTCGATGTCCGTAAGGGTGATTCCGGTGATGCCTTTCCTTTCGACATCGGCCACTTTAATGTCCCCGTCCATCAGGACATTGGCCAGGATGACGATCTTCGCCAGGGCATCCCAGCCTTCGACGTCGGCGTCCGGTTTGGCCTCGGCGTAGCCCAGGCGCTGTGCCTCCTTCAATGCCGCCTCGTAGCCTATTCCCTTGGACATCTCGGTGAGGATGTAGTTGGTCGTGCCGTTCAGTATGCCTCTGATCTCCCTTATCTCGGCGCCGGCCAGCACCTCCAGGCCGAGGTTGATGCTTGGCGTCCCGGATAGCACCGTCCCTTCGAAGCGAAGGAACACCCCGTTGGCCCTTGCCAGCTCCGAGAGCTCACGATAAGCCAGGGCGATGGGCCCTTTGTTCGTCGTGACCACGTGCTTCCTGCCCTGCAGAGCGGCCTTGATGTGGCTAATCGCCGGCTCCCCCGTCTGGATGTCGGTGTAAGTCACTTCGATGACTATATCGGCGTTCGATTCCCTGATGGTCTTCAGGCTATCCCAGCCCCTCTCCCCTTCAGGATACCCATCAATCCTGCCGGTCTCCTTTACGAGGGAGAGCAGCCTCTCTAAATCCAAGCCCCCCGGGTTATAGATCGAGCCTTTGAGGAGGTCGGATATGGCCACCACCCTGTATTCGAAGCCATACCTTTCCTGCAGGAGGCGCCTCTTCTCCCAAAGGAGATTCGCCAATCCTTGGCCCACTGTTCCGAAGCCGATAAAGGCGAGTTTGTATTCCATCGCTCCCCCCTTGTTTTTATCGCGTTGGCGATAGTTTTACTTTGAAAGTGTACCAGAGATTCGCTTTCCAGTCAATTAGCTTGCCTTTTTCGGCGCCTTGTGATATAATTCAAAATGAGATTTAGGAGGGGTGCCGGAGTGGACTATCGGGGCGGTCTCGAAAACCGTTGTGGTGTTCTGCGCCACCGTGGGTTCGAATCCCACCCCCTCCGCCAATCCTAGGGGCCAGGTTCCAGGCGCTAGGGTCTAGGTTTTTCTTTCCACCTAGTTCCTGGCACCTAATCCCTAATTTTGGAGAGGTCGCATAGTCTGGCCTAGTGCGCACGATTGGAAATCGTGTAGGCGTTAAGCCTCGCGGGTTCGAATCCCGCCCTCTCCGCCTGAAGCAAGCGAGTTCGTCAGCTGACGAGCTCGCTTGCTTTTTGGAAAGAAGAGCCTATCCGAGGGATAGCAAGCCAGGTTCCCATTGATGCGCCTGCTATGTCAAACTTGACATCTTAGTCAAATGGTATTATGATTGATTTGACACATTTCTTAGCATTTCAGCGACCAGGAGCATCCAGTGGCCTATATCCTCGTCGTTGACGATGATGAGGAAGTCGTCGGCACGGTGGAGCGCAGCCTTCGCCATCAAGGCCATCAGGTGGCCGCCGCCTATAACGGCCTCCAGGCCCTGGAATCGGTGCAGCAACGGCGCCCCGATCTGGTGGTGCTGGACATCATAATGCCTCAGATGGACGGCATAGAGGTCTGTCGTCGCCTGCGGGCCGACCCAGCCACGGCTTCCGTGCCCATCCTCATCCTCACGGCTAAGGGGAGGATCGAGGACAAGGTAGAGGGCTTTGAGGCAGGCTGCGATGATTACTTGCCCAAGCCCTTCGCCCTCAAGGAGTTGGAGCTACGCGTGGAGGCGCTCTTGCGCCGTGCCCTAGCGCCCAGAGTGTCCAAGCCTCCTCTAAGGGCTGGCCCTCTCTGCCTTGACCCCCGTACCTTCAAGGTGAGCGTGGATGACAAGAGCGTCCTCCTCACCCCTATGGAGTATGAGCTGCTCAATTATCTAATGGCCCACGCTGGTGAGGTCATCCCCAGCGAGGAGTTGCTGCAGGAGGTCTGGGGCTATCCTCCGGGCACGGGCGACCCCGACCTGGTGAGGGCGCACATCAGGAACCTCCGCATCAAGATCGAGCCGTCCCCAAGCAACCCCATCTACATTCAAACTGTCCCCCGCCATGGCTACATAGTCCCCAAGTAAACCCCATCTCCTCATTCGTAGAACAGCGCTCTGTCTGCTTCCCCGCCCCATCTTGAGAGCGTTTGGAACGGGGCGTGGACGCCCCTTGGCAGCGAGAGGAGGAAAACACCTCCATTTTGCTTAAGCACCCCTTTTCACGCAAAATTCACGTAAATTTCACGCTATCTTCACCCATGCCCTCGAGGAGGTGTGCTATAATTTGATTGGGTTCACTTTGTTCTCTCCTTTTTCACTCAATTCGTGAACGTCTTAGCCCATGCCCTTTTGAGACCCTTTCATAATTCAGATTCCACTGAACCCTCTCCCCCGGACGAGTCTGCTCGCAACCCTATGCTCAGGGGGCTCCGCAAAGAGCCTGCGGGCAGACTCATCCCCTGACAAGCTCTCTCGCCTTGAAGGTATTTCATTGGAGAGAGGGGCGAGAGAGCTTG
>CAYQVA010000093.1:0-6969 GCA_964420815.1 uncultured Anaerolineae bacterium | reverse complement strand
ACCATGGCCGTGCGGGCCATCAAGCAAGGATTCACCACCATCATTGGTCAACTGGTGGATTACGACCTCAACCGCATCACGCCCGAGGTGGTCTGCCAAGCGGCAAAACAGGGTGACCCAGTGGCGATCGACATCTTCGAGCGAGCAGGCTTCTATCTGGGGGTGGGCATTGCCAACCTCATTACTATCCTCAGCCCTCAAATGGTGGTGATAGGTGGAGGGGTAGCCCAAGCAGGAGAACTCCTCTTCGCCCCCATCCGGCGAACCGTGGCGGAGCGGGTTCGCGTGACGCCGCTGGAGAAGGTAAAGATCGTGCCAGCGGAGCTCGGTCGCGTCGCTGGCGTGGTTGGGGCGGCTGTCTGGGCTCGGCAGCGCCTGGCCGAGGGAGGCTAATGGACCATCGGGAGCGAGTGCTAACGGCCCTGGCCCACCAAGAGCCCGACCAGGTGCCCCTAGCTTTGTGGGGTAGCGCTTATGGCATCACCGATGGGCTGTATCGGAATCTGCTGGAGCACTTAGGTTGGGAACCCCTGCCACCTTTCCGCAAACGAAGGGGTCATACCGTCAATCACTACGACGACCGGCTGTTGGAGCTTCTGGACGTGGATATCCGCCATGTCTGGCTGGGCTCCACTGACCTCGCCTCGCCCCCGGCCGAAGGCGGGCCCGATGCCTGGGGGGTGGTCTGGCGCAGGGTGGGCGATTACCTATTCGCTACCGATCCGCCCCTCGCCGGAGCAACCGTGGACGACTTGGAGAGCTATGCCTGGCCCCGGGTTGAGTCGCTGGCGCGCCGGGAGGAACTGCAGGAGCGAGCCCGATACTTGTGTGAGCGGACAGATTACGCGGTGGCTGCCCGTGCGGTGTCCTCTTATGGTCCCTTCGAGCAGGCCTGCCAGTTACGGGGTACGGAACAGTTTATGATCGACCTCCTGACCAATGGTGATTTCGTCAGGGCTCTGGTCGACAAGATCACCGACCTCCTCTGCCGGTGGTTTGAGGTGTATTTGGACGTAGCCGCTCCTTACATTGACATCATGGAGCTGCCCGGCGATGATTATGCCGGCCAGATGGGCCTTCTCATATCCCCCCGGCTCTTTGACCAGTATTTCAAGCCTTGCTGGCGCAGGCTAATTGACTTGGTGAAGCAGGCTTCCTCCAAGATCTACATCTTGTTCCACAGCGATGGGGCAATAACCCCTCTCATTCCCTCCCTATTGGAGGTGGGCGTCGATATCCTTCACCCTTTGGAACCAGTGCCGGCAACCGATATGGCAGCGGTCAAAAAGGAATATGGCCAACGGCTGTCTTTCCTGGGTGGCATTGACATCAGACAGGCCATAACGGGGCCTAAAGAGGAGGTGGTGGCTGAGGTACGGCGACGCATTGGAACACTAGCTGAGGGTGGAGGCTACATTTTGGCTCCATCCAACCATCTGCAGTCCGATGTGCCTCCAGAGAACGTGCTGGAACTATACCGGGCTGCCAGGCAGTATGGTCGGTATCCACTAGATTGTGTTTTGTAGGGGGTGCTGTCTCCCGTTGGCACCGTGCAGAGTATCGGCAAATAGCACTTCACCCCCAGAGTGATTGGGAGGTAGGGAAGATGACAGTGAGGATCGGCATGTTAGGTAGCGGCTTTGTGGCCAACTTCTACATGTTGGGTCTGCGGGATGTTCCTAACTATGAGTTACGAGTAGTTTGCTCCCCTACTGAGGAGCATGCTAGGGCTTTCGCTGAGAAATGGAACATCCCCGAGTGGGATACGGACAATGAGAGGGTGGTGAAACGCAAAGATCTAGATCTCATCTTGCTCGCTGTACCTAACTACGTCCACAAGGATCTCGCCGTAATGACAGCCAGGGCAGGCAAGAACCTGGTCTGCACCAAGCCCTTAGCTCGCAATGCCGTCGAGGCTAAAGAGATGCTTGATGCGGTGAGGGCAGCCGGCGTCCTCCACGGTTACGCCGAAACTGAGGTCTTTAGCCCGGCGGTGATGAAAGCCCGTGAGTTCATCCATCGCGGTGCGATAGGCGAAGTGCTATCTGTGCGCTCGCGGGAAGCCCACTTTGGTCCTCACTCCCCGTGGTTCTGGGATCCCAAACTTGCTGGCGGTGGTGCTCTGGTGGACATGGGCTGCCACTGCATCGAGGCCGCACGCTACTTCATCGGCAAGGATAACCCGGTAGTGGAGGTGTTGGCTTGGGGGGGTACCTTATACCATGATACTGAGGCTGAGGACAACGCTGTGCTCTTGATGCGCTTTGAAGGGGGGCAAATCGCTCAGGCGGAGGTGAGCTGGACATCGCGAGGAGGCCTGGACCTGCGCAACGAGATCTACGGCACCGAAGGCGCTATCTTCACCGACGTGACCAGGGAGACACCTATTAAGGTCTTCTCCAGATCGGGCGCAGGATACATTGTGGAGAAAGCTGAGGCAGAGGTTGGCTGGCTTTTCCCGCCGGTGGACGAAGCTTGGATCTACGGCTACCGGGAGGAGATGAAGCACTTCATCGAGTGTGTGGAGAAGGGAGAGATGCCGCGGGAGAACTTTGAGGATGGCTACATTGTCAACTCGATCTTGGACGCCGCCTATCGGTCCATGAAGTCAAAAAAGTGGGAGCCAGTAGCGACCCAGGAGCTCATCAAATAGCTTATTGGCTCCGCGGTCTTGAGCAGGGCATGAGTACACTTCTCCTTGAACGAGGATAGCTTGCCTCAAGAGCAGGCATCCCCATGCGTTTTGTGTCCTTGCCTCTCAGAAGGCAAAATGCACGATCTCTTGATGGGAGCTTCGGGGTAACGCAGCCTCTCGGTTTGGTTTTTCAACCGAGTGCTCGCTGTGTGGCCGGGTGATAGGATGTGCTTCAGCGGGGGCAAGTTGCCCGATCGCCGCAAGCGGGATGCTCCAGAGCCCCAGATCGTCCTAGCGATCTCGTGCCGGGGGCAACCACTATGGGCGATCATGGCATGCAGGCGAAGAGCGGCTGGGCGCTAAGTTAAGTAAGGAAAGGGGCCGTTCGATGGAGCTTCTGAAAGAGATAGCTGATAAGTTGTACCACGGCGAGGCCCATGAAGTAGCCCGTCTCACTAGGCAAGCCCTCAATGAGGGCCTTTCCCCTGCCAAGATCCTGGACGATGGGCTCCTCGCCGGCATGGATAAAGTGGGGCGCGACTTCAAGGCCGGCGATTTGTTCGTGCCCGAAGTCCTCATTGCCGCCCGGGCCATGCACGCCGCAATGGATGTGCTCAAGCCCCTCCTCACGGATGCAAAAGTCCATTCGGCCGGGAAGATGGTCATTGGCACGGTCCAGGGAGACCTGCACGACATCGGCAAGAACCTGGTGGCCATGATGATGGAGGGGGCAGGGTTTGAGATCATTGACTTGGGCACCGATACCTCGCCGGAGCGGTTTGTGGAGGCGGTCAGGGAGGAAAAGCCCGACCTGCTTGGCATGTCGGCGCTCTTGACCACTACCATGCCCATGATGAAAACCACCATCGAAGCCTTGGAGGAAGCGGGGGTGCGCGGTCAGATCAAGGTGATGGTGGGCGGCGCGCCTGTCACTCAGGCCTGGGCCGAGGAGATAGGCGCTGACGGCTATGCCCCCGACGCCGCCAGCGCGGTGGATAAGGCCAAAGAGTTACTAGGGAAAAACTGATGCGGCGAGGCTCCTGGATTTCGCCCTCACCGGCAGCTACAAGAGATATGCGATTGGCAACGAAATCATCGGGATGGTACTCCGTGCCCCGCAGGGCGTTGAGGTGGACAAGAACTCTCTGGCCTTTGACGTGGAACCGGGCGGCCATTTTCTAGCCGAAAGCACACCATTCGGCATTTGCCAAGTGAGTTCTTTTACCTCAAACCGAATGACTGGGGAAAAGAGGCTGAGGGCTACTATCCCTGGCCTGCTTTAGAAACAGGTGCGATGCACCTCCGAGGTGCGTCGCACCTTAACTACTTTCTGAAGGCGATGAAGAACGTGAAGTTCTATCGGGTGGATTTTGAGCCCCTCGGCCGGCATGCCTCCTGCCAAGATGAGGCCTCGATTCTGGAGGCGGCCCGTCAGGCCGGCGTGTCCATCGCCTCCATATGTGGCGGCGAAGGCACCTGCGGCAGGTGCAAGGTCGAGGCCATGGGCCCGCTGAGCCCCCTCACTGCGCAGGAAGAGGAGCACCTGAGTGCGGAGGAGATAGCGGCCGGCTACCGCTTGGCCTGCCAAGCCAGAGTGCTGGGCAACGTGATGGTCTACCTGCCCCCTGAATCGCTCAGCACCATCCAGCGCCTCCAGGTGGAAGGGCGAGAGCTTCACGTAACCCCGGAGCCCCCTGTACGAGCTTATCCCGTGCAGGTTCCCCCTGCCTCTCTGGGCGATTTGCGGGCCGATGCAGCGCGCCTGCGGGATGCCCTCCGTGAACAACATGGCCTCCCTGACGCCGCCATAGACATGGCCGTGCTTCGGGAGCTACCGACCCGACTGAGGGAGCAAGGATGGCGAGGGACAGCTTTCGTGCGGAACACTGGCAGGCACAATGAGATTGTGTATTTTGGCCCTTGGGAGGCAACCCCCATCGGCTTGGCCGTTGACCTGGGCACAACCAAAATCGCGGCCTACCTTGTGGAGCTATCCGCCGGCAGGACGCTGGCAGCCGGCGGAGTAATGAACCCCCAGATAGCCTTCGGCGAGGACGTGATGGCCCGCATAGCCTATGCCATGAGGGGCGAGGAGGAGGCCCAGGAGCTGCAGCAGGCGGCGGCCGCGGCTATCAACGACCTGGCGGCAAAGCTCTGCCGGGAGGTAGGCCAAAGCCGCGATGAAATCGTCGAGGCCGTGGTGGTGGGGAACACGGCGATGCACCACCTTTTCTTGGGCCTCCCTGTTGGCCAGTTGGGGACGGCACCTTACGTGCCCTCCGAAAGCGCCCCCTTAGACGTCAAAGCCAAAGAGCTTGGGCTGCGATTCGCCCCTGGAGCATATGTGCACCTCCTCCCTAACATTGCTGGTTTTGTAGGAGCTGACCACGTGGCAATGCTCTTAGCAACGCGAATGCCGGATATGGAGGAAGTGGTTCTGGGGCTGGACATCGGCACCAACACCGAGATTGCCTTGAGGGCCAAGGGGAGGCTCATCACCTGCTCGACCGCCTCAGGGCCCGCTTTTGAGGGAGCTCATATCAAGGATGGGATGAGGGCGGCCGAGGGGGCAATAGAGTGCGTGTGTATGGGAGAGGGGGAGATATTGTATCAGACAATCGGTGGACTTGCACCGGTGGGGCTTTGTGGCTCGGGGGTTTTGGACGCGGTGGCAACCCTGCGAAAAGCGGGCATCCTGAGCCGTACGGGCAGGATGATGCCCCATCCCAGGGTGAGAGAGGGGGATGATGGGATAGAATTCGTCCTGGTTGAAAAAGGGGAGAGCGGCCACGGGCGGGACATCGTCATTACCGGCAAGGATGTGGAAGCTATCCAATTGGCGAAGGGGGCCATCAGGGCAGGGATAGAGATCCTGATGGTTGAAGCAGGGATAAAGCCGCATGAGGTCGAGCGGGTTATCCTGGCGGGCGCCTTTGGCACATACCTGAATGTGGACAGCGCACTTTCCATCGGCATGCTCCCCTCGGTGCCTAAAGGGAGAGTAAAACAGGTGGGGAACGCCGCCGGGATGGGGGCTAAAATGGCGCTCGTCTCCCTGAGGGAAAGGAGGAGGGCATGGGATATCTCCCGCCGTGTCGAATACCTGGAGCTGACCGCGTTATCGCATTTCGCCGATTTCTTCGCCAGGGCGATGTATCTGGAGTAGGGGAGGGAGAGATGGAGACGAGACTATCGGGCATCTCTAAGGAGGTGGTGATCGCTCCCCATTGTCCCACGGTACTCATCGGGGAGCGCATCAACCCGACGGGAAAGAGGAAGCTTGCCACAGCCCTGAAGGAGGGCGACCTGGAACCGGTCCATCGGGAGGCTTTTGCCCAGGTGGAGGCAGGGGCGGATATTCTGGACCTTAACGTTGGGGCCGCTGGGGTTGATGAAGTCGCCCTCTTGCCCCGGGCCGTGCGGACGGTGATGGAGGTGGTCGACGTTCCGCTATGCCTCGACTCCGCCAACCCAGATGCTCTGCGGGCGGCACTGGAGGTTTATCGCCAGCTTGCTCCCCAGGGCAAGCCGCTGATCAACTCTGTGAGCGGGGAGGAGGAATCGCTTGCTCGGGTGCTGCCCCTGGTCAGGGAATACGACGCCGCCATCATCGGCCTGACCATGGATGAGGCTGGCATTCCTAAGGAACCTGAGCGGCGGGTGGACATTGCTCGCAGGATAGTGGGGCGCGCAGAGCAGATGGGCATCCCCAGGGAGGATGTGGTCATAGACTGCCTGGCCCTAACGGTGGGTGCCGATCACAAGGCCGCTCTCATCACCCTGGAGGCCATTCAGGGGGTGAGGAGGGAGCTAGGGGTAAACCAAACCTTGGGCGCCAGTAACGTCTCCTTTGGGTTGCCGGATCGGGAAGTTATCAACGCGGCCTTCCTGGCGATGGCTATTGCGGCGGGGGTGACCTGTCCCATCGTGGATGTGGCCAAGGTGCGTCCTTTTGTGCTGGCTGTGGACCTGCTTCTGGGAAGGGATGAGTTTGCCATGCGCTACTTAAAGGCTTATCGAAGGCGGAGGGGAAATTAAGGAGCTGAGGAGGGATAGCATGCCCCTTTTGAAGGATATCTCCCCTCAGATTCAGATGGAGGAGTTACTCAAGGCGCAGGAGCGAGGCCGAGGGCAAGCCATCGGGTCTCGCTCCTTTGCCGTGGAGGAGGCGGCCAGAGAGGCCGTTTTACGTCTCCACGCGCTGGTGGCCCCTGCTCTACTTTATGAAGTCTTCCCTCCACTCGAGCTCCATAACCAGCCTGGACTCCAGATTGGACAGCGTTCGGGTCACCATAGTTACCTTAATCCATAAGAATAATCCGTTGGAATTCCTT
>CAYQVA010000092.1:0-7040 GCA_964420815.1 uncultured Anaerolineae bacterium | reverse complement strand
GCTATTGGCGAGACCATTTGTCAGAGGACGCCACTTTGTAGCGAGAAAGGGATTGCTGGGCAAGCTGTCGGGTAGCTGAAGCCCCAAAATAGGTGCGACGCACTTCAAAAGTGCGTCGCACCCGGGGAGTGAATCACAAACCCCAATCTAGGGGGGAAGGCCCCGATCCGCGTCGCGCAGGTGCTTGGCTGCCCTCGCGACGTAGACAGCACCCGTGACGAAGGCATGGAGAGCAATGGCTGCCAAAGCGTAGAAGGGCGCGCCGAAGAGGGCCCCCGATAGGATGTAGATAGTGTAAATGTTCCTCCGGCCGTCGAACCTCCGGAAGAGCCGGTCGAAGGGGGCGTAGTCGGCCAGCGAAACCCCCATCACCTGCCTGAACTGCATGGAGACATGCCTAGCGAAGGAGTCGAAGAGGAGGGCAGCAAAGCCGAGCGCCAAGGGCAGCAGGCCTCCCCTCAGCCTATGGACGGCCCAGGCGAGGGCGATATACCACGATTGCTCGTATAGGAGGTCGAAGGAGTGCTCCAGTTGCCCCAGCTTAGTGGCCATCCCCTTGACCCGGGCCAGCTTCCCATCCAGGCCGTCCATAACGTTCACGGCGAAGGACAGGAGCGACGCAGGCAGGAGCAGCCCGCTGAGGAGCAGAGAGGTCACCAGGAAGGCGACCAGGTAGGTGAGCACGCTCATCAGATTAGGGGTGATGGGGAGGTCGGCGATGTGGTAGGTGATCCAATTCTCGATAGGGCGGTTGAAGTGCCAGGCCAGGACGTCCAGCGTCCTCTTCTGCGCCCCCTCTACCAGCGCCCTCTTGCAGCGCTCGGCGTCATCCCTGGACTCGATCCTGAACCACAGGGCCGGCAGCTCCCTACGGATCTCGGCCACGTAGGGCTCGATGGTGGCCACGTCGAGGGCGGAGAAGTCGAAACTGTGGACCGCCTCGGCCAGGCAAGCGGCCCAATCGCGCCCCTTGAAGAGGGGAAGCACCTGAGGCCCGCAGCGGCTTGCGCCCACGTAGGCCCCATCCCCTTGCGAGGGGGAGAGGGCTCGCACCCTCCTCCCTTCGACGGAGACCTGCATCCCCTCTCTCGACCGGCTGTCGTAGGCGATGGCCAGCCCCTCCCCCTCGGCTAACTTCTCGATTATGCGCTCATCGAGGACGTAGTTCGCCTCGATAGCCAGGAAGGGGCCGTCGAGCATTCCGCCCAGTTGGTGGGGGGCGCAGTAGGAGAGGCACATCCCCAACTTGCTTCCATCACCGATCTCCCCCCGCAGGAGTTGAACGTTGGGCCCGACGACGATGACGTCCCGCAGGCCGGCGGCCCGGAGGGTGTAGAGGAGCCTCCTAAGCAGCGGGACGCCGCACAGCCTGATCAGCGCCTTCGGCTTGCCAGCCTCTCGCTCTTCTATAGCCAAGACCACGACTTTCATGGAGTCGCCCCTTTGATGAAATCCTCCACCATTTCCCGCGCCACGTCATCGGGGTATTGGGTCGGCGGCGACTTCAAAATAGGCCGAGGGGGCCTCTATGGCACCGCCCAAGCCTCAGTCGAGGGCGATTTTAGCACAGCGCACGGCGTCTATCACTACCCCAGCCGAATTGGGCGAGTCCCAAACCTCCAGCTTGAGCTCCAGGTTCAAGGGCACACCACCGAAAGCGGTGCCCTCCAGGCGGATATAACACCACTTGCGGTCGGTGAGCCAGGGGACGTAATCGCTGGGGGAGATGTGGATGTTCTCGGCCCCAATTTGGTGGCCATTTCGCTTCCCACGGGCAAGAAATTGACCACCACGTCGGTCTCGGTATCTCGCAAGATCCTGACGATGTCCGAAGTAGGAGGTGGCGCCTTCCGGATGACCTTCTTGAGATACTTCCCCAGCCCATCGTGGGTCATCCCTCTGGAGACAGGCATTCCCAGGTGGGGCACATCGCAGAATCTGTAGGTGTTGTTGGGCGGGGTGAAGATGGCCTTGGAGAGGTCCTTCCCCACCTTGTTTTGGTCAACATCGAAGGCGGCGGTGAACTCGATGTCCCGGATGTGGTAGCCGCCCAGGTTGACGTGCATCAACCCCGGCACGAAATCGTCCTTCGCAGCTTTTTGATAGAAATAGACCCCTTGCACCAGGGCTGAGGCGCAGTTTCCAACTCCGATGAGGGCGACCCTCACCTTACCCACTTTTTCTCCTCCTTTGTGCGCATGATTTGTTCCACGTAGCGTAGATCATCCAGGGTATCCACATCCATCCAGAAGGCGCCCGAGACGTCGCAAGCACACATCCCGTGCCCTTTCTCGATTAACCAGGTGACGGCATCGCTTATCCCGCATCCCTCGTCGCCGGCACGTGGCAGGTGGGAGATGGCAGCGAAGATGCGCGGAGTGAAGAGGAAAACCCCGGTGTCAATGGCGTTCCATGGCTCTATCCCCTTGCCGATGCGGAGGATGAACCCCGCCTCGCCTTGACAAGCCGTCACGCCCTTTTGAGTAAAGTCATGCCTCGGCCAAGGAGTAGCGTGACGGCTTGTCACTACCCACACCCTGGTGGCATCGTTCACCTGGGGAGGGGCATGAGCCCGACGATCAACACACAACGTGTCATGCTTACCCTCCATGGCCAGGAGGGCTTTCAGGATGCGAGGGGAGATCATATGGTCGGCCATGGCCAGCAGAAAAGGCTCGTCCCCCACAACCCCCTGAGCGGCGTAGACCGAGAGGGCGTTGCCGAGCTGGTAGTCGGGGTTAAAGGCATACTCCACACTCACCCCATAGCGGCTCCCATCGCCCACATATCGCCGGATCATTTCCCCTTTGTAGCCGATCACCAGCACCAGCTCCCTGACCCCCGCTTCCACAAAGGCCTCGATGGTGTAGTCAAGCAAGGGGCGGCCCAGGATTGGCACTAACGGTTTAGGGCAGTTTAGGGTTAGAGGAACTAATCTGGTTCCATCGCCGGCGGCCAAAATAACGCCTTTCATGACACTGCCTCCTTTCGGATAAACCTCGGAGGCAGCAAAAAGACCAGGGCAGTAGCACTGGTCTTGAAATTCAAGATCTCTTCCTACTGCCTACGAGGTTAGCTGACGGGTTCGGGTTGGAAGATGTCCCCTACTCGCTATGCGAGATTCACCCCGATTAGTCCATAGCCTTAGTCCTTGATCTCAGTTGCCCACTGGATGTTGGACTAAGGGCTTATTGGACTACAGTGGGTTCCCCCGTTTCCCTTTCAGCGACCTAAGCTGGTCGCTCGATACATTATCTCCTCGGCTTGGAGGCAGATAATGTACCAGGGAATTCGGCGTTATTCGATTGTTGCATTTTAATTATACAGCAACAAAGCCCTTTTGTCAAATAGCTCCGCAACGAAGCTTAGGGCTTGAGGCACCGCACTCACTCGCACACCCTGAGGTTATCAAATCCGAGCGTTCATTGGGCTTTATCATCCCCTTCTCACTTGGGCATACCCTTCAGGGCCTCATATGCCGGCCTGGTAGTCCCGTCCGGGTTGGTCACAGCCCACCAATACTGCTCATCCTGTTCCGTCCACTCCGGGTCGGCTATATAAATGGCCGACATGACCCCCACCCAGGGCGACCAGTGTTGCTTAGCCCACTGGTAAGCCCGCACCAAGTAGTCAGCCTTCTCCTCCTCGCTCACCGCATGCCAATGGTAAGGGGAATCTGGCCTGGGGTCACTGGTCCAGCCGAACTCCACCACAGCCACCTGCTTATCGCCATCGCCATACTGCTCCATGATGGCCCGCAGGTCCTCCACCCGACGGAAGCAGAAGAAACGATGCCCGCCATATTCTGGCCGGTTAGCGACCTCACCAGGACTCATCTCCGGCGGCGCCTTGAATCCCGCCCCGTTAACCCCTAAGACATCGAAATAGCCCTTAACTCCGGCTTCATACATCTTTCTCAAGTACTCATCATCGGGCATGGCTATGGGAGGGCCAGTGCCTGTCGGAGCCAAGCCAGCGCTGATGACCATGGCGTTGGGATCAGCTTGCTTGATGGCTTGATAAGCTTTCTTAAGCAATTTCACATACTTCTTAGGCTCAGGGGATTGATCGCACCAGTTGTCGGCCAAATTTGGCTCATTCCAGATCTGATAGGCGCGAATACGCCCCTTGTAACGGCTGGCTAGAGCGAAGAGGAAATCGGCGTAGTCCTGATAGTTACTGGGCGGACCTTGGTGAGAGCAGCCGGAGCGAGCCCAATCTGGCTGATGATCCACGCGTGCCATGATGCTGAAGCCGTAGCGAAGGGCATCGTCTACAACCTGATCTGCATGGCTCCAATCGAAGATGCCCTTCCCTGCCCCCTCGATGTCTCGCCAGGCGAAGGTCTGCTTTATCCAGGTGAAGCCCGCCTCCTTGACCAGCCTCAAATCGCGTTCCCGCGTGATGGGATCCCACCAGATGAAGACATGGAACCCATACTCCGGGCTTTGCATCCGGCTTGGGAAAGGGGTAGGCGTAGGAGTTGGTGTGGACGTGGGAGTTGGTGTCGGCGTGGGCTCAGGCTTCAGCAAAAAGGGCAGATAGATGAAATGCATCGGATAGGGATCAGAACCTACCTGACTAGCCTGAAGGAAGGCCGTGAAGGGATTGATCTGGAATACCAGCAGGAGCACCAACACCAGAAAAGCCAGTAGAGCCCTGTTCTGAGATGGAAACTCTCTTTTATCCACACCACTCCTCCATTGAATGCGTTAACTTAATCATAAATCCCCCTTCGCCTTTTTGTCAACCACTGGAGGAGGATGATCACCGTCCAGAAGGGCGACTTGAGTGTTGCTTAGAGATAAGGTATACTTGTCATCAGCAAACCTCAGGAGGGATGCCGATGACAAAGTTTGCCCATGTTGGTGACTTCTGTCCAAATGAAGCATGCCCTGACTACGGCAAGCCTCAATCTGATCAACAGCTGACAGCTATCAGCTGATAGCTATAGAGGCTGAGGAGGCGATAGAGGCCTTCCAGCGCCCTTTGCGCCATGGCCACCCCGATGCTCCCCCACCTACGGTCTCTGAGCTGAAAGCTGAAAATACTCCGGTCGGGGCCGGCCACCGACTAAGAAGCGCCCCCAACCTGGCTGGAAATACCTGCAGGTTGTCAAACGGCGCAGGAGAGGCCACCTGGTGCGCACACGCCTGCGGGTGGTCTATGGCGATGAGGGTGATAGCTTTTAGCTGATAGCTATCAGCATAGTCGAGATGCATAGGGCAGCCGCTGCTTGGGAGGACATTGTCTACAACCTGGTTCGCCCCCCTTAAGACGCTACGCCGTGAGGTCTCCGCTGGCTTCCACAGACGCCTGCCATGGTTGCTGGTTTGACCGATCATATCTGGACTGTTAAGGAGCTTTTTACGACTCTACCTATCCCCCTTGTTAACAACACTTAAAAGGGAGACTACCCATTCTCACACTACCCCGATTTGCCAAATTTGAGCTAAAAGTGGTATAATTATCTGGCCCTTTGAGGATGCAGGGAGAAAAGAGGAATGCCTTTTTTGAGCACATTTTTGGGGCGGATGGTATGGGATAGCGAGGGTCGGCGGGTGGGCAAGCTAATTGACTTATTGGCCTCGATGCAAGTGCCTTACCCACCTATCGTAGCCCTAGCGGTGGAAAAGGAGCGGGAAGCGGCCCTCCTTGTCCCTTGGGATAAGGTACAGGTGATGACCGGGCCGGTCATCGTCCTGGAAGTTAAAGCCGAGGCCATCGTCCCCTACGTTCCTACTGAACGCGACCTCTTCCTGGCCAGGGATGTCTTGGATAAACAGGTCATTGACATCAACGGCCTGCGGGTGGTGCGGGTGAACGATTTAGAGCTGGTTAAGGTAGGCAACGATTATTACCTGGCCAACGTGGACATCGGCGGGCGGGGCCTCTGGCGGCGCCTGGGTTTGGAGGGGATAATAGCTAAGCTCCTCTCCCGCTTGGGCCGCCCCTGGCCGGCTCGCTTCATTGCCTGGAGCGATGTGGAGCCGCTGCCCAAGCGCGGGGTACAGTTGAAAGCGCCCCGAACGAGGATCGCCGAACTCCACCCGGCTGACATCGCCGAAATCCTCAGCAGCCTCATGCCCAATGTTGGCGGGGCCATCATCGGCGCCCTCGACGACGAGGTGGCAGCCGATACCCTGGAGGAATTCGAGCCCGAGTTTCAGGCCTCCATGCTCAAGACCCTCGACGATGAGCGGGCAGCCGACGTGCTGGAGGCCATGACCCCGGATGATGCGGCCGATGTGCTAGGAGAGCTGTCACCGGAGAGGAGGCAGGAGCTCCTCCGCCTGATGGAAGAGGAGGAGCGAGAGGAGGTCAAGGGGCTCTTGGCCTACCCTGAGGACTCGGCCGGGGGCCTCATGACCACTGAGTACGTCACCGTGCCGCCCCAGATCACCGCCGCCCAGGCCATCGAACTCCTGCGGAAGGAAGCGCTGGAGGCGGAGACCATCTTCTACGTCTACGTCACCGATGAGGAGGAGCACCTCCTGGGCGTCTTCTCCCTGCGCGAACTCATCCTCGCCCAGCCCGAGGCGAAGGTGGCCGATTTCATGGAACGCAAAGTAATCAAGGTCTGCCTGGAGACGCCCAGCGAGGAGGTGGTGCGGGTGATGGCCAAATATGACCTCTTGGCCCTGCCCGTGGTTGACGATGAGAACCGTATACATGGCATTGTCACCGCCGATGACGCCGTTGACCTGATCCTGCCCGATGAGTGGAAGGTGAAACTGCCTCGGATATTCTAGCTTATTTCAGTACATCACAACAATAGTGCGCTACAGGGCAGCGTCCTCGCCGCCAGGCGAGACCGGAATGAATCGCTCTAAGCAGATAATCTCCATCCAGGCGAGACCGTTCGTCACCAAACGGGGCGAGGACGCCCCTTTAGAGCGATAATTGTGATCTATCGTATTTGCCAGAGGGATGGAAGATAAGAGTAGCTCAGACACCCTGATAGCTCCTAGACGTTGGCGCGGCTGCCGGGTGCTGGCTGCCCGTTACTGGTTGCTTGCTGCTGGTTGCCAGCAACCAGC
>CAYQVA010000091.1:0-7081 GCA_964420815.1 uncultured Anaerolineae bacterium | reverse complement strand
TGCGAGGAAAGATGGCCGTCGCTCAACTGCTAACTGCGTAACTCCTGTCATATGAGAACTTTGCTTCCGCTTTCAGCGCATGGTCAAAGTGCCTCCCCAGCAGCCCAGCTGTCAGGCCCAACTTGACGATTAGCTATGGGTGATCACCAAAAATCCGTCCCAAAATCGAGATCCATCACTAACCTTTCCGCTTTACTCGCCCTCTTTTCGAGTCGCCTCATGATAGCGGGCCAGCAAGCGAACGATCTCCTCCTCCCTTCTCCTCTCCTCTTCCTGCTGCGCTCGCTGGCGGAAGGCCTGCAGGCGCCTGAATATCTCGGCTTGTACCTGCTGAGGGTGGGGCACGGAGTCGAAGGTGAAGAGCCCCACTGCGGCCGCCGTCTCCAGGCGCACATCGCCGAAATCCAACCTCTGGGCTATAAAGCTGGGTTTCGTATAACTAACATCCTGGATCATGCCCAGGCTGGCTTCCCTCCTATGCTCGAAGACCAGGGGTATCTTCTCGATGTCCACCACCCGCTCATTGGTCACGATGTAAAGGTCATTCTCCCAGTCTATGGACCTCCAGAGGATCCATAACCCTATCAATGCCAGGGAGAGGGCGAAAAGGAGATTCGCCCAAAGGGGAAGCCCTTCCTCAAGGAAGGTCCTGGCCAGTAGCAGGAGGATCACTACGGCCGCCAGGGCCAGCAAGGGGGATGTCAAGGCCTGAAAGAGGGCCCACCAGTGCTTCCGCCAGACGAGCAAACCTGGCTCATCAGGTATGGAGGGGCGAAAGAGGCTGGCGATGAACTGGCGCAGCCCCTGTTCAGGGGCCGGCCGCTCACCGTCCCCTAATCCCTCTCCCCCTTCCCCCTCTGTTGGAGTTATAAGCGAAAAGATTTGAGCTTGTATCCCCCGCGGGTCGGATACGGAGTTGAAGGCGATGGTGCCCGCTGCGCCGGCGGTGGCGATGAGCACGTTGCCGAAGCCCAGCAGGTTAGCCATAAAGGTGGGCATCTCGACGGTGACATCCTGGATCATATCGAGGTGAGCCTCCTCCCTCCTCTCCATAAGGCCGTAGACCCGCTCGATGTGGATGACCCGCCTATCGGTGACGATGTAGTGGTCGTTCCACCAATCCCCCACCCGCCAGAGGATCCACAGGGAGGCCGGCATTAAGGCGATCGGCCAAGCCAGGATTGCCTTCGTACCCTTGATGTCTAAATAACTAAAGGCGAATCTGGTGGCTAAGGCTGAGAGGAATAGGAGGAGGAACGGCACCCGAAGCCACTGGGACAGGACATACCAGTGTCTTCTGGCAAAGATGATAATTTTCTCACCCTCCTGTTGTCCGGAGAATTGGGCTTCATCAACCATGCTGTCTCCTGCAAAGGCTCTTCACAAATACTCCTTCACCTTCTCCGCCGCCGGTCTGTTCATCCCCTCCACCGCCGCCAGCTCCTCCACCGTCGCCTCGCGGATGGCCTCGATGGAGCCGAAGCGCTTGAGGAGGGCTCGGCGGCGTTTAGGGCCGATGCCAGGGATCTCCTCCAGGATTGACGCCAAGCTCCTCTTTCGCCGCAGGCGGCGGTGGTATCCGATGGCGAAGCGGTGGGCCTCGTCGCGAATGCGCTGGAGGAGGAAGAGGGCTTGGGAATGGCGCGGGAGGACAATGGGGTCAGGTCTACCTGGGACAAATACCTCCTCCCGCTTTTTGGCTAAGCCCACCACGGGCAAATCCTCCAAACCATATTCTTTCAAAACCTCCAAAGCAGCATTAAGCTGGCCCTTGCCGCCGTCAACGACGATCAGATCAGGGATCAGCGCCCACACCTCAGCTTCCTCAGTTCCCCTGAGTTTCCCTCCTTTCCCCTTCTCTGCCCTCCTAAATCTCCGCCGCAGCACCTCCCTCATCATCGCATAATCGTCCACCCCTTCAACAGTGCGGATCTTAAACCGCCGGTAATCGCTCTTCCGGGGCACACCCTTGACGAAGACCACCATGCTCCCCGTGGCCGCCATGCCCTGGATGTCGGAGATGTCGTAGCACTCGATGCGGGCGGGAGGGCTCTCTAGGTGGAGGTATTCCTGCAGCTCGGTGAGGGCCGCGAGGCCCTTGCTCTCGTCAATCATCCACTGGGCTTGCAGGTGGGCCAGGGTCTCCGCAGCGTTCTCGGCCGCCATCCTCACCAGCCCCTTCTTCCTGCCCCGCTTTGGAACGCGAAGGGAAACCTTAGCGCCCCGCTTCCCTCGCAGCCAGTCCTGAATGATCGCCGCATCCTCGATCTCCTCCTGAAGGAGGATCTCCGAGGGGATGTAGGTGGCCTCATCGTAGAACTGCTTGATGAAGGAGGCCATGATCTCCTCGTCCTCCTCGCCCTCCGTCCCCGCCAGGACGAAGTATTCCCGGCCAATAAGCTTGCCTTGGCGGATGAAGAACACCTGCACGCAGGCTTGGCCATCGCCGCGGGCCAAGGCGATGACATCCTGATCGGACATAGCCGCCGAGACGACCTTCTGCTTCTCGATGACGCGTTCGATGGCTTGGATCTGATCCCGCAGGGTGGCTGCTCGCTCGTAATCCAGCTTCTCGGCCGCTTCCTCCATCTCGCGGCGGAGGGAGGCCACGATCTCCTCCTGCTTGCCCTCCAAGAAGAGGCAGACCTTCTCGATCATGGCCCGGTATTCCTCTTTAGAGACCGCGCCGATGCAGGGACCCGCGCAGCGCCCGATGTAGTAGTACAGGCAGGCCCGTTCATCGGTGCCGGTGATCTTACGCTTGCAGGTCAGGTAGGGGAAGACCTTGCGCAGGAGGTCCAGGGTCTGGCGAACGGCCCAGACGGCGGTGAAGGGGCCGAAGTAGCGGGCCCCATCGCGCTGCATGCGGCGGGTGATGTAGACGCGGGGGAAGTCCTCCTGCCAGGTGACCTTGATGTAAGGGTAGCGCTTATCGTCCTTGAGCCGCACGTTATAGCGGGGGCGGTGCTTCTTAATCAGGTTGCACTCCAGGATGAGGGCCTCTATCTCGGAATCGGTGACGATGAAGTCCAAATCGGCCACCCGCTCCATCATGCGCTGCACCTTGGGCGATTGGCTGGCCGAGGCGTGGAAGTAGGAGCGCACCCTGTTGCGCAGGTTCACCGCCTTGCCCACATAGATTACCTTGCCCTGCTCGTCCTTCATTAGATAGACGCCGGGCTTGGTGGGTATGGTCCCTAATTGCTCCTTCAACTCCGATCGGTCCATTGTTCCCCTATCCTATGCATATTTTACCACAAAGGGAGGTGAGAGGAAACCCCCTTATCGAAATGCTCGATTTTAGCACAGTGTTGACAAAAGCCTCCTTTGGGTTATAATGTATATAGCCATATACCTCAAATCGAGGAGGACAACTATGAACACTATGGTGAGAACACAGATTTACATACCCAGGCATATCTACGAGGAACTGAAGAGGCGAAGCGAATCCACCGGCCTCACTATGGCTGAGCAGATTCGTCAGGCCTTAAGTGAATACCTGGAGCCCGAAGAGGAGGGCGCTGTGCTTCGGGAGGACGATCCCATCTGGAAGGTTGTGGGCGCTATCTCTACCAGGGATGGCGATCTATCCATCCATCACGATAAATATCTTTATGGATGGGAGAAAGACAAATGAGGCTGTTCGTTGACACTGGGGCCTGGTGTGCCCTCTATGACAAGAGTGATCTCTATCACCCCCACGCCTTGTCCTTCCTGCAAGGGCTCAAGGAGAAGAAAGCTCAGCTAATCACCAGCGATTATGTCCTCGATGAGACCTTAACCTTGTTGCGCTTTCGGGCTGGGCACAGGGAGGCTGTTGAGTTCGGCAGATGGGTCCTGCGGAGCCCGCTGGTAAAGATGCTCAGCGTCAATGAGAGGGTATGGCAAGCAGCTTGGGAGATCTTCGTCAGGTATGATGATAAAGACTTCTCCTTCACCGATTGCACCAGCTTTGCTTTGATGCAGCAACTGGGGCTCCACGAAGCCTTCGCCTTCGACGACCACTTCAGGCAGATGGGCTTTGTGATGGTGCCTTCTGGTGATTAAGGCTCTCTCACCTCGCTAAAACCCCTATCCAGGAGGGGGTAAGCGAACAGCCCGAAGCCTCCCCCGGCCAGGGCCCCGGTTATGGCGCGCAGGGTGTTGGTGCTCTCCCAAAACCCCAGGAGCTGCATCGTCCCATCTATGGCCATAGGCAGGGCCAGCAGGAAGAGGAACCTGAGGCGTAGGGGGGATAGGCGACACCGCCGACCGAGGGGGGTTGAGCGCCAGAGCCCATAGAACAGCCCCACGCCCCAGAAGGAGATGTAGAGCGATGAGCAGCGGGCGCAGAGGGCCATCTTGTGGCCGAAGACGAAGAAGGAGCGCTCCGGAAGCTGGTGGCAGGTGAGGCGGTAGAGCGCGTAGACGAGCTTGGCTGGCCGCTCCATGCCTATGGACATCAGGTAGGGCGCCAGGAAAGCCGGGAAGATGAAGAGGAACATGGCCGAGTTTACGGCCAAGAGCCAATGGCGCGCTATGAAACTGGCGAGGCGCTCGATGCAGGTTACAACCCGCTCTGCCACGAGACCCCCTATTTCCGGTCGAAATAGATATTCTTGCCTGTGGCCGAGAGGGGGATGCCCATCACGAAGTCGGCATCAATGAGGCCCATCTGACGCGCTACGACCCCTGCCCGATACATGATGCGGTTGTCTACGTTGAGCAGGCTGGCCGTCTTGACAGCGGAGCCGAGGGCGATGCCCATATCCAGCAGTCGGAAGGCGCATTGAGGCCCCTTGAACTCGCCTTCGAAGGTGTTAATCTTAACGCATTCCTCCGCCCCGCAGGCCCCGCAGTTGAGATCGAGTGCCTTGGCGTCCTTGATGCCGATGAGCAGGACCACCGGGGAGTTCCTCACGTTGGCGGCGTCGCGGTCGAAGTTCTTCTTCCCCGTCTTCTCGCCGAACTTCACCATCTCCTCGGCCAGGGCGAGGCAATCCTCCCCCTCGATGACCTTAGTCACGACGTAATCCTCTCCCGCCGACTTAGGCGCAGTCCTGGCGGAGATGGCCATCAAGTCGGCTACCATCCTCAATTCCTTCATGGTCTATTCCCCCTTTAAGAGCGTCGCACAACTGCTAACGCGATTGCAACACGCATATCCTTTGCCCCACCCCCAAGCTTCTTGACGAACCTGCTCTCGCCTAAAAGTAGAGACAGCTGGGAGCCGACCTGGGGAAAGAGGGATTTAGTGTGTTTGTGGGGCTGCAGCTTCGCCGCAGCCCCACAAACACATCCTTCTTATCTCCCCTCCGCTGTCTGGCGATAGACAAATGGTGACGAGCTGTCTTCCCCTATGTTAACCAGCCGGCGCCTGGGAGAGGCGGTAGGCTTGGCCGCAGAGGTGCCCGACGATGAGCATGGCATAGAAGCCGGTGAACAAGGCGCCGATGAAGCAAGCGATCGCGCCGAGGGAGCCGATGATCCCCGCCACCAGGGTGAGCAGCAGGACTAGGAGGTAGGCGCCGAAATTGGCCTTAACCAGGTCAACGACCTCGCCGAGGCGGAAAGCCGCATTGACCTCGTTGGTATCGGCGTACCTCGCTATCGCCGCGGGCAGGATCACGCAGAGCACCAGGTTGTAGAGGAGGGTGAGGCCACCGAGGCAGATGCCCCCTATAACCCCCAAGGTGTCCGCCAGCTCACGCCACTGGGTCCCGATCACAGCCACCCCTCCACCGAAGCAAAACCATACTAGGATCAGGGGGAGAAAGTAGACCAAGCCGATGACGAAGAGCACCAGCCCCTTCACCAGCTTGCTACCCCAATCATCCCATTCGGGCATAGGCAGTGGCACCCCATCAATCACGTTCTTGATCAGTTCCACTATATAGCCATAGGTGAGAAACTCCCCAACGATGGGGATAAGCCCCAGAAGCCCACCGATTAGGACCTTTGTAAGCCAATCCTCATCGTCGAAGACGTAGCTAAAGGCTTTTCCGATGTCCATATGAGTTGCCTCCTAATTAGGTTGCCCGCTTGAGGGGATGTGCGGGAACTGAATAACTGGGACACGATAGGTGCCATCCATGGCCGTGATCGGCATCCCTTCCCCCTCCCATCAAAGGGTTTCTGATAAGCGATTTCATTATACCAGATATTCTCAGCCCTGACAATTCACCAATAGCGAACCGACGCCGGTGGCATCCAGCTCATCCTCCCTCGCACGAGGATGATAGCGCCGATCTCGAGGATGGTGGCTGCCAAGCCTGAGAGGAGTAATGGGAAGGCGTCGCGCAGGGTCGCTGCTTGACCCTCCTGCCGGGTCAGGATCACGATGATCAGCGTGTTGACCACCGTGAGCAGGAGAAGCACCCCCACGGCGCTCAAGATGGCTAGAGGGTAGAGCAGAGAGCCGACCTCAGTCCGAACGATCAAGATGAGGAGGGCGTCCAGGACCAAAGGGACCGATAGCTCGTGGAGGCCATCGAGCACCCTCTTAGTGGCAGGGTTCCTCCAGAGGGTGAGGTTGAGGATGGGGTAGATGATGATGCTCAGAGCCAGGCCGTTCAGCGTGCCCGTTATCAGGCGCAAGGTGTTGCTGGGGCGATAGAGACGAGGCAGGTCAGGGAAGAAGGCCAGATAGGAGTTTAAGCCATCAATCGCCATCAGGATGATGAAGCCGGCCAGAAAGGCGAGGGCTTTAGGAGGAGGCATGTTGCTCGCCCGCCCCTTACCCAGGGCCCATAAAGTCGTGAAGCCCAACAGCGCCCCCAGGTAGGTCCCGGTGCAGCGGGCGCAAAGAGGCAACTGGTGCCCCCCTGGGTGGAAGGAGTGGCTCGGTATCTGGTGGCAGACGGCATAGCCTACGATGCGGGCCTTCTCCAGTATTGACCAAGGGGGCGATAACACGAATAGGACAACGATGACCGCTGAGATGATGGTGACCCACGTCGGAAGCCGACGGGCAGCGGTTTGGCTACCGGTCACCTTCTTCCCTACCGTTTGTAAAGGCAAGCCGCGCTGCTTTTTGATCCTTGACAGCGATCTCCAGAAGGGATATAATGCGCTTGTCCAAACGAGAACTTTCTCCGAAAAT
>CAYQVA010000090.1:0-7163 GCA_964420815.1 uncultured Anaerolineae bacterium | reverse complement strand
CCCTTTACCCCCGCTCCCCTGCCCCCTTGTCAACCCTCTACTTCCTCCACCCTAACCAGATGGCTGACCTTATCAATCATCCCCCTGATGACCGGTGTATCCTCCTGCTCGACGGAATCGCCCAGGCGCCTTAGGCCCAAGGCTCTGATCGTCGCCTTCTGGCGTTTGGAATAGCCGATGCTACTCTTGACCCAGGTTATGCGCAACCTCTTTTTCCTTTTGCTCATGGAAACGACTCCAGAAAGGGCTCACCTCAGATAGCTTCTTGCCACGGCGCCTTGCCTCCTCCTCAGGATCCTTCAACTGGCTCAGGGCCTTCATCGTCGCCCGCGCCACGTTGAGGACATTGGGGCTCCCCAGCGACTTGGTGAGGATGTCCTTGATGCCTGCGGCCTCCACTACAGCCCGCACCGCACCCCCGGCGATGACCCCCGTCCCCGGCGATGCGGGCTTGAGGAGAACCTTCGCGGCGCCGAAATGCGTGATGACCTCATGGGGGATAGTCGTGCCCACTAAAGGCACCTTCATCATGTTCTTCTTGGCCCGCTCTATGCCCTTACGGATTGCCTCAGGCACTCCAGGGGCCTTGCCTACCCCCAGGCCGACATTGCCCTGACCATCGCCGACGACGACCACGGCCCTGAAGGAGAAGTGTCGGCCACCCTTGACCACCTTCGCCGTGCGTGCGATATGGATCACGCGCTCCTCCAGCTCCCTTTCCTCTTCGTAATCCCCTCTGATCATCCGTCCTCCTCAACTGGCTAGCTATTGGCGATTAGCAACTGGCCTCTGTCGCTTAGAAGTCCAAGCCGCCCTCGCGCGCCGCCTCGGCCAGGGCCTTCACCCGGCCGTGATACTTATACCCTCCCCTATCGAAGACCACCCGCTTTATCCGCCGCCTGCGAGCCCGCTTGGCGATCAGCTCACCCACCAGCCTGGCCTGCTCCGTCTTTGTGAGCCCGTTAAGACGGCCCCGTATCTCGGGATCGAGGGTGGAGGCAGCAACCAAAGTATGCCCTTTGGTGTCATCAATTATCTGAGCATAGATGTGCTTTAAGCTGCGAAAGACGTTGAGCCGAGGGCGCGAGCGAGTGCCCTGCACCCGCTTCCGCACCCGCCGATGACGTCCCTTCCGCGCTTCCTTGGAATCGGCCCATTTCCTCATCTATCACCTTCCTAGCCACCTATCCTACCGGCCTTACCAGCCTTGCGCCGGACCCACTCGCCAACGTAGCGGATTCCCTTGCCCTTATAGGGCTCAGGCGGGCGCGCCCTCCTGATGCGAGCCGCCCACTCACCGACCAGCTCCTTATCCACCCCCTCGACAACGATGTTCTTATACCCCCTCTCTAGGGTGATGGTAATGCCCTCCGGTGGCTCTATCTTCACCGGATGGGAGTAGCCGACCCGCAGGATGAGTGTCCGGCCCTGCATCTCCGCCCGATAGCCCCGACCATGGATCTCCAATTCTTTGCGAAACCCCTTGGTCACACCCTCCACCATGTTGGCCAAGAGGGCACGGGTCAACCCGTGTAAGGAGCGATGGAAGGGGGCATCGCTGGGACGGGTGACGACTATTTGACCGTCTCGAAGGGATATGGAGATGTCTGAGTGGAAGGTCTTAGACAACTCCCCCTTCGGGCCCTTAACCGTGACGCGATTATTTTTTATGTTAACTATAACCCCATCCGGAATGGGGATAGGCATACGACCTATTCGAGACACCTCGATACCTCCCAACTGGGTGCTGGCCCAGCTTCCAGCTTCCAGCTTCCAGCAACCAGCTACCAAATGTAACACAGCACCTCACCGCCGATTCCGAGACGCCGCGCCTCCCTGTCTGTCATAACCCCCCTGGACGTGGATAGGATAGCCACACCCATCCCACTCAGCACCCAAGGTATCTCATCCTTGCCCACATAGACCCTGCGCCCCGGCTTGCTGACCCGCTTTAACCCGGTAAGGACCGGCTCCTTATCCTCAGTGTATTTCAGCCGTATCCTGATCATCGCCTGAGGGCGATCCTTGGTTACATCGTAGTTCTGGATGAAGCCCTCCTTCTTCAGGATGCGAACTATAGCCAGTTTCATCTTGGAAGCAGGAACCAGGACCTGGCTGTGACGGGCCATGATGGCATTCCTTATGCGGGTCAGCATGTCGGCGATGGGATCGGTCGTACTCATGGAATAACTCCCCCTGAAAGCTACCAACTAGACTTCACAACCCCTGGTATCTTGCCCTCCAGGGCCAATCGGCGAAAGCAGATGCGACATAAACCGAAGCGACGCATATAGCCACGTGGCCGTCCGCATATCTTACAGCGGTTGCGTCTCTGCACTTTATATTTACGGCGCTTCTCCCGTTCGATCATAGACTTCTTGGCCACATTCCCTCCCCATCAGCGTCTTAGCGGCTAACGCCCAAGCGCCCTAGCGGTTTGACGCTGAGACGCTAAAAGAAGCTACTTCCTTTTGAACGGCATACCCAACAGCTCTAACAAGCGCAGGCCCTCCTCGTCCGTCTTGGCGGTGGTGACGATGGTAACCTCCATCCCCCGCACCTTATCTATGGAATCATAGTCAATCTCCGGCCAGATTAGCTGTTCCTGCAAACCCAGGGTGTAGTTGCCCCGCCCATCGAAGGAGTTCCGCGATACGCCGCGGAAGTCCCTCTGGCGGGGCAGGGCCAGGTTACAAAGCCGGTCCAGAAAGTCGTACATCCGGCCGCCCCGCAACGTGACCTTAACCCCGATGGGATTTCCTGCCCGCAGCTTAAAGCCAGCGATGGATTTCTTGGCCCGGGTCACGATGGGCCGTTGCCCAGTTATGATCGATATATCCCTGATGGCGGCGTCAATGGCCTTAACATTCTGCAAGGCCTCCCCCAGGCCGACGTTCACCACAATCTTCTCCAGACGTGGGACCTCCATCACGTTGCGGTAGCCAAACTCCTTCATCAGGGCGGGAACAACTTCCTTCTTGTACTTCTCCTTCAACCTCGACATGGCTCAATCCTCTTAACCGGTCATTGACTAATCAATGGTGGCATCACATTTCTTGCAGACACGGACCTTGCTGCCGTCGCTCAGGACCTTAAAGCCAACCCTCGTTCGCTGGTTACAGTTAGGGCAGACCAAAGCTACATTAGATATGTGAATGGGCGCCTCCATCTCGATGATGCCCCTCTGGGAAGGAGCCCGTGGGGTGGCCCTCTGGTGCTTTTTAACGATATTGACACCTGAGACGATCACCCGATCCTTCTTGGGCAGGACACGGTGGACGGTGCCCCGCAGCCCCCGATCGTCGCCACTGATCACCTCAACAGTGTCACCCTTCCTAATCTTCCTCATTATACCACCTCCGTCGAAAGGGAGATGATCTTCATGAAACCCTTCTCCCGCAGTTCCCGGGCCACGGGGCCGAAGATGCGCGTCCCCTTGGGGTTCTGATGATCGTCCAGGATCACGGCCGCATTGTCATCGAAACGGATATAGGAGCCATCGGGGCGACCGTATTCCTTGGCGGTGCGCACCACGACAGCCCGCACAACCTCCCCCTTACGAACCACAGCCGTGGGGGTGGCTTGCTTGACCGAGGCGACGATGATGTCGCCAACCCTAGCGTAGCGCCGCTTTGAGCCTCCGAGGACCTTTATGCACATTATCTCTTGGGCGCCGGTGTTATCGGCCACCTTGAGTCTAGTCATCGCTTGGATCATCTCACCCCTTCACCCCCGCCATAGGCGCTGAAATCTCAAGGGCTTGGGCAACCCCTCTCATTCCGCCCTCTTCAGGATCTCCATGACGACCCAGCGCTTCTCCTTGCTCAGGGGGCGCGATTCAATGATGCGCACCACATCGCCAACACGGCAGGCGTTATCGGCGTCGTGGGCTTTATACCTCCTGGAGATCCTTATGACCTTTTTATACAGCGGATGGCGCTTCAGACGCTCAACCACCACCACTACTGTTCTGTCCATCTTATTGCTGACCACGCGGCCGACCATGGTCTTCCTTCTGCCCTTCATTCCCCACCCCCTAAGGATCCCCATAATTCGCGCTCGCGCAAGATGGTCTTTATGCGAGCGATGTCCCTCTTCACCTCCCGGATGCGGTTGGTATCCTCCAATTGGCCGCGGGATAGCTGAAACCGCAGGTTCAATAGCTCGTGATATGCCTCATCGAGCTTCTGCATCAATTCCTCTGACGACATGCTGCGGATTTCCTGCGCCTTCATCTAACCTCACCCTTCAAGAAGGTCTCTTCCCTGGTGACGAACTGGGTCTTGATAGGGAGCTTATGGGAGGCTAAGCGCATGGCATCCCGCGCCAGCTCCTCCTTGACGCCGGCTATCTCGAAGAGTATCCTGCCCGGCTTCACCACCGCTACCCAGTGGTCAACGGCGCCCTTTCCGCCGCCCATGCGCGTCTCGGCCGGCCTGGCAGTGACCGGCTTGTCGGGGAAGATGCGTATCCACACCTTGCCGGTGCGCTTGATCCGACGAACGATGGCCCGCCGTGCGGCCTCTATCTGGCGGCTAGTTATCCAGGCAGGCTCCAGGGCCTGGAGGCCAAACTCGCCGAAAGCCACCTTATTGCCCCGCGAGGCCTTACCCTTGAGACGCCCGCGATGGGCCTTCCGATATTTAACCCTCTTCGGCATCAACATGTCAATCCACCCCTAGTGAATCGTAGGATGCAGCAACTTGTGAAAACAAGCTCCTACTCCCAATTCTCAAATTCCTAAGTCGCCGTCTCTTCCCCTACTTCTACTTCAGGCGCAGCGGGCAGGACATCGCCCTTATAGATCCAAACCTTAACCCCTATCCGGCCGAAGGTAGTGAGGGCTTCGGTCTGGGCGTAGTCTATATCGGCGCGGATGGTTTGGAGGGGGATCCTGCCCTCCTTGACCCATTCGCAGCGAGCCATCTCTGCCCCCAAAAGCCGGCCTTTGCAGGCTATCTTGATCCCCTTAGCCCCCAGCTGCATGGCCCTATCCACTGCCCGCTTCATCGCCCGCCTGTGGTGGATGCGCCGCTCAAGCTGGGAGGCGATGTTCTCGGCCACCAGGTAAGCATCCAACTCCGGTTGCTCGACCTCCTGGACGTCAATGCGAACCCTCTTCTTCGTCAGGCGCTCCAATCGGCGGCGCAGGGCATTGACGTTCGCCCCCCTGCGACCGATGACGATCCCCGGCCTCGCCGTATGGATGGTGATGGAGACCTGCTGAGGGAAGCGCTTGATCTCTATCTTAGGGATGCCCGCCTCCCCCAACTCCTCGCGTATCAGGTTGCGGATCTTTATGTCCTCTATCAGAAGATCAGTGTATTCCTTCCCCTCGGCATACCACTTGGCTTGCCAATCCTTGATGATCCCCAACCTAAAGCCTGTGGGATGTACCTTCCGCCCCAACGATGCCTCCTTTGAAAGCGTCTAAGCGTCCAAGCGTCTAGGCGTCTAAGTGAAAACTGCTGAGACGCTAAGACGCTACATTATGCCTCCTCGATCTCATCGAGCACAACAGTGATGTGGGTGGAACGCTTCAAGATGGGCTTGAACCTCCCCCGTGGCCCTGCCCTTCCCCTCTTTAGGGTAGGTCCTTCATCGGCGGTGATCTGAGCGATGTAGAGATCCTCTCGAGACAGGCCGTAGTTCTCCTCGGCGTTGGCCACTGCCGACTCTATGACCTTAGCCACAGGCTTGGCCGCCGCCTTGTTGGTAAAGCGGAGCAGGTTCAAGGCCTCGTCCACCCCCATCCCCCGCACTAAATCAACCACCAGCCGGACCTTCCGCGGAGACATACGCACATACTTAGCAACAGCTCTGACCTGCACCTCTACTTCTTCTTCCTCCCTTTCTTCATCCCCTTATACCTGTGCCCCCGGAAGGTCCTGGTGGGTGCAAACTCCCCCAGCTTATGCCCCACCATGCTCTCCGTGATGTAGATGGGGACATGGCGGCGGCCGTCGTGAACGGCGATAGTGTGACCTACCATCTCGGGGAAGATGGTCGAGGCCCGCGACCAGGTCTTGATAACCTGCTTCTCACCCTGCTTATTCATCTCCTCGATGCGCTTCTTGAGCTTCGGATCAATATACGGCCCCTTCTTTAACGACCTAGGCATGATAACCTCCATGTCAATGACCAAATCCCAATGACCAAATCCCAATTGGCTCATTGCTCATTGGATAATTGGTCATTGGATAATTGGTCATTGGTCATTACCTCCTCCTCTTCTTGCCCCGTCTCCGCACAATGTACTTATCCGTATCCTTGCGCCGTCTGGTCTTCTTGCCCATGGTGGGCTTGCCCCAGGGGCTCTTGGGCGATGGCATGCCCACTTGCGTCTTGCCCTCGCCTCCGCCGTGGGGGTGATCCCGCGGGCTCATAACCGTCCCCCGCACCTTCGGCCTCCGGCCAAGCCAGCGGGACCGCCCCGCCTTCCCCAGCCTGATGGCGCTATGCTCCGTGTTGCCCACCTGGCCGATGGTGGCCATGCACTGGCAGTTTACCAGGCGCACCTCGCCAGAGGGGAGACGGATGTGGGCGTAATCCCCCTCCTTAGCCATCAATTGAGCCGCGGAGCCAGCCGAACGCACCAGCTGCCCCCCTCGCCCAGGTTTAAGCTCGATGTTGTGGATGAAGGTGCCAACGGGTATGTTAGCGATAGGCAGCGCATTGCCCACCTTGATCTCGGCCTCCGGCCCGGACATGACGACATCGTTGACCTTTAGCCCTAAGGGGGCGATGATGTAGCGCTTCTCCCCATCGGCATAGACGAGAAGGGCTATGCGCGATGAGCGGTTAGGATCATACTCGATCGCCTCCACCCGCGCCGGGATGCCGAACTTATCGCGCTTGAAATCAATTAACCTGTATTTCCGCTTGTGGCCCCCACCCCGATGGCGGACGGTGATCCTTCCATGGCTACGCCCCCCCTTCTTGCGCAGGGGGACCAGCAATGACTTCTCTGGCTTATCGCGCGTGACCTCATCGAAGGTGGAGGCGCTCATCCCCCGCCTACCTGGGGAAGTGGGCTTATAGGTTTTAACAGCCATAATTAGACCCCCTCAAAGAACTCCAAGCGTTGCCCCTCGGCGAGGGTAACCACCGCCTTCTTCCAAGCAGGGGTGCGGCTCACACGCCGCCCCCAACGTCGCGGCTTG
>CAYQVA010000089.1:0-7179 GCA_964420815.1 uncultured Anaerolineae bacterium | reverse complement strand
AAGGAGGAGGGCTATCGCCCGCGAGCGGCCTACAAGCTCCTCCAGATCAACGAGCGATACAGGCTGATCCGCGAGGGCGATGTCGTCCTCGACCTGGGCGCCGCTCCGGGCGGCTGGTCGCAGGTGGCCGCGGAACTGGTCGGGCGTCGGGGCACCGTCGTGGCCGTGGACAGGGTGGCCATGGAGCCGCTCCCAGGGGTGACTTTCCTCCAGGGCGACATTACAGCGCCAGAGCTGGCAGAGCGGATCAGGGCACTCGTCAGGGGCTCGATTGATGTGGTGCTATCTGACGCCGCCCCTCCGACCTCCGGTGTGCGCCTTCGTGACCACGCCCTCTCCATCGCCTTGGCCGAGGGGGCCTTGCGGGTGGCGCGAGCTTTGCTGAAGCCCGGCGGTCACCTGGTGGTTAAGGCTTTCGAGGGCGAGGACTTTCCGGCCTTCCTGGCGGAGGTGCGACGGCATTTCCAATCCGCCAAGCCCTATCGTCCCCCAGCATCGCGCCGGGAGAGCGCTGAGATATACGTCGTCGCCAAGGGGTTCCGAGGCCCAGCAGACAACCTCCGTTCGTAGCGGCGGTGACGAACAGTCTCGCTCATAGCTATACATGGCGTACAAAACGTGCAAATCACAACACAGCGAGACTGTTCGTCAGGACGGCTCTGTCCGCCTTGGGTTCTTTCGAGAGGCTTAGGGGCTGGAGGTTGGACAGCGAGCCAAACGTCCCAGGAGGTGTGAGGTTCATGCGTGAGGTTCTGAAGGCCCTTCCGGAGGCCGTGGAGGCGAAAGAGCCGGTGGCTCTGGCCACGGTAGTGGAGGTGAGGGGTTCCTCCCCGGCCAAGGTAGGCAACAAGATGTTGGTGCGCGCCGATGGCACCGCCTTAGGCACGGTGGGAGGGGGCGGGTTGGAGGAGAGGATCATCTCTGAGGCTAAGAGCGCCCTGGAGGAGGGGAGGAGCCGCCTGGTGCATTATGCGCTGCGAGAGAAGGGCGAAGACGCCGTGGGGATGCTTTGCGGCGGCGATGCCACCGTTTTCATCGAGGTCTACCAGCCCCAGCCCACCCTCCTCATCGTGGGGGGAGGGCACATCGGTCAGCCCCTGGCCCAGATGGCCCGCTTCCTCGATTTCGAGGTGGCAATAATTGACGTGGAGCCGGGGAGGGCCTCGGTGGAGGGCTTGGACCAAGTTGACATAACTTCATCAACCTATGGGGTATCCTCTTCCCTCTGGCCTTCGCCCTCGCCTTCTCGCTCAGGAACCCCCCAGGGGCTGATGGGTTGATTACTGTTAGGCGAACCGCCTCAAAACCCCCACCTCCCATTTCCCCTTCCCCAGGGAAGGGGGAGGCTTGATCCGCCTTGAATGAGTTAAGCTTTTTCAGTATAATATAAGGGTCTTTGTGGTCTTCACACTTGATTTCTCCACCTTGCCCTTCTTGGATGTTCACGGAACCAGAATTCTATCGTTTTAGGGCTGGGGGGACACCCCCCAAACACCCCGGGCGGGGGAGTTCCCCCGTTACCCCCATCAAAGGATGTTCCGAATATGTGAGGAGAGGAGGGGATATGAAGGTCCGAGTTTTGAGGGACATTATGGAGGCTAATGACGTCATAGCCCGGGACAACAGGCGTATCTTCGACGAGCACGGGCTTTTTGTTGTCAACTTGATGTCTTCGCCCGGAGCAGGCAAGACCACCCTGCTGGAGCGGACCCTGGCCGGGCTGAAGGGCAAGTTCGCCATGGCGGTTATCGCAGGGGACATCACCAGTCAGATTGATGCCGAGCGCATCCAGCGGCATGGGGTGCCGGTGATCCAGATCAACACCGGCGGCGAATGCCACCTCGACGCTAACATGATCCGTAATGCCCTGGATAGGATGGATCTGAATGGCTACGAATTACTCCTCATCGAAAATGTAGGCAATCTGGTCTGCCCGGCGGAGTTCAAGGTCGGTGAGGACGCTAAGGTCATGATCCTGAGTGTGCCAGAGGGGGATGATAAACCGAAGAAGTATCCCTTGATATTTCGCGAATCCAAGGTAATGATTATCAACAAGATTGACCTCCTAGGCATGGTGGATTTCGATGTGGAGAAGGCGAAGAGGGCAGCCCTCGAGCTTAACCCCGACATGGCTATCTTTGAGGTCTCCTGCAAGACGGGGGAGGGCTTAGAGTTATGGTTCGATTGGCTGAGAGAGCGGGTGCAGGAGGCAAGGAGGAGATTCCATCAGGGAGGGGATCCATGCAAGAAGAGTATCCGATGATCAGTGTGGAGGAAGCACTGGGCCGCATACTCAGTTGTTTTCATCCCCTTGAGCCGGAGAGAGTGCCCATCCTCGAGGCTTTTGACCGGGTGCTTGCTGAGGATGTCTACGCCGATATTGACATCCCACCCCTCGATAATTCAGCTATGGACGGATATGCGATTAAGGCTGCCGATACCATCGGGGCCAGCCAGGAAAACCCTAAGCGCCTGCGAGTGATCTACGACCTCGCAGCCGGCTACACTACGGATGTGGAGGTGGGGGCGGGGACGGCTATCAGGATAATGACCGGCGCTCCCGTGCCTCCAGGGGCCGATGCGGTGGTGCGCTTTGAGCGCACGAAGAGGAAGGGCGATTGGGTCGAGGTGCTGGAGGAGGTATCCGTTGGTAAGAACGTCCGCCTAGCCGGGGAGGATGTCAAGGCCGGAAGCCTCGTGCTGAGGAGGGGGACAGTTATCCGCCCTCAGGAGGTAGGAATGTTGGCTGCGTTGGGGAGGAAGGAGGTTTCGGTTATCCGCCGCCCCAGAGTGGCTATCCTGGCCACCGGCGACGAGGTGGTGGAGATAGATGCTCCGGTTACGCCTGGAAAGATAAGGAACGCGAACAGTTATTCCAACGCGGCTCAGGTGGTCAAATATGGCGGAATCCCTATCCTGCTCGGCATCGCTAAGGACGACATCGAGGAGATAACGGCCAAGATCAGGGAGGGGCTGGCCAAGGAGGCGGATCTCTTCCTCACATCAGGGGGCGTGTCGGTAGGGGATTTCGATGTGGTCAAGGATGTCCTTAACGCTGAGGGGGAGATGCACTTCTGGCGGGTGCGCATGAAGCCCGGTAAACCGTTGGCCTTCGGGCACATCGGCGGTGTGCCCCTCATGGGGTTCCCCGGCAACCCCGTCTCGGCTATGGTCTCCTTCGAGCTATTCGCCCGCCCGGCTATCCTGAAGATGTTGGGCAAGACCAAGTTGCGTAAACCTGAGGTGGAGGCGATCTTGTTGGACGAGGTGAAATACAAGGACGATAGGCGCCACTTCTTGCGGGTCATGGTCGAGAGACGGGATGGCGAATGGTATGCCAAGCTCACCGGCGAGCAAGGCTCAGGCATCTTGAGCTCAATGGTGAAGGCCGATGGATTGGCCATAATACCTGAGGACCGAAGGTGGATGAAGGCCGGCGAGCGGGTACGGGTGATAATGCTCGATTGGAAGGAGGAATGAAGAAAATGAACAGGGTGTCGAGGGGAGGGCTTCCCTGCCTGCCAATCAAGGATGAGTTACTGCCCCAGATTATGCGGAAATCTGTACCTCAGCTTCTTCGACGAGAAAAGGAGTACCTCTTGGCAAGCATGTTGTGGGTCGAGCGTCTCTTGCTGTTGTGTTGAAGGCCGAGCTAATGGACTATGCCCAATGGGAGGAGGGTAGGATGAAAGCGATTTATATGGATCATAATGCCACCACCCCTCTGGACGAGAGGGTTCTAGAGGCGATGATGCCCTATCTGAAGGAGGAATTCGGCAATGCCTCTAGCGTTCATAGCCTCGGGATAAGGGCCAGGGCCGCTATCGAGGAGGCGCGGGGGAAGGTGGCCCAGGCGTTGGGGTGTTCGCCGAAGGAGGTGGTCTTCACTGGCTGTGGGACGGAGTCCGATAATCTGGCCATCAAGGGGGTGGCCTATGCCAACCGCGACAAAGGTGACCACATCATCACCTCACGTATTGAGCACCACGCCGTCCTTCATGCCTGTCAATACCTGGAGAAACAGGGCTTTCGGGTTACCTACTTGCCCGTTGATGGATACGGCCAAGTGGATCCCGATGATGTACGGAAGGCCATCACCGATAAGACGATCCTCATCACCATCATGCACGCCAACAACGAGGTGGGGACCGTTCAGCCCATCGCCGAGATCGGTAAGATCGCCAAGGAGAGGGGGGTTTACTTCCACACCGATGCCATACAGACTGTAGGGAAACTGCCCACCAAGGTTGATGAGCTAGGGGTTGACCTCCTCTCCCTTTCAGCCCACAAGCTCTATGGCCCCAAGGGCGTGGGGGCGCTTTACATCAGGAATGGCGTAAAGCTTCATCCCCTTCTGCACGGCGGCCCTCACGAGTGGAACCGGCGGGCGGGGACGGAGAACGTGGCTGGCATCGTCGGCCTAGGGAAGGCCATCGAGTTGGCCATGGAGGGGCTAGAAGAGGAGGCGCAGTATCTAACCGCCTTGCGCGAGCGGCTCTATGAGGGGCTCAGGAGCAGTATCGATCATATCCGCCTCAACGGCCATCCTACTCAACGTCTACCAGGCACCCTAAGCCTCTGTTTCGAGTACATTGAAGGGGAGTCCATCATCATGGGCCTGGACCTGAAGGGGGTGGCCGTCTCCAGCGGTTCGGCTTGCACCTCAGCTTCTCTTGAACCTTCCCATGTCCTATTGGCCATGGGGGTTCCCCCGGCTATAGCCCAGGGCTCCGTCAGGTTCAGCCTGGGGCGGGACAACACCGAGGAGCAGGTTGATTACGTCATCGAGGAACTGCCGCCCATCGTGGCCAGGCTGCGGGAGATATCCATGTTCTCGCCGGAGGTGCCCTTCTCGGCCATGGCTGGCCCCAGGCCGCGCTCTCATTAAACGAACACCCCCTCCTTAGAAGATTGGAGGTTTAGTTTAGGATGGAACAATTCGGCTGGTACAGCGAGAAGGTCATAGAACATTTCCAGCACCCCCGCAACATGGGTGAGATAGAGAACCCTGATGGAGTGGGCCTTGTGGGCAATCCCATCTGCGGCGATATGATGAAGATCACCATCAAGGTCAAGGATAATCTCATCGAGGACATCAAGTTCAAGACCTTCGGTTGTGGGGCGGCCATTGCCACCAGCTCCATGGTCACTGAGCTGGTTAAGGGCAAGACCATAGAGGAGGCCTTGAAGGTTACCAATAAGACCGTAGCCGAGGCCTTAGGTGGTTTGCCGCCCATTAAGATGCACTGCTCGCTTTTAGCTGAGGAGGCGGTTAAGGCAGCCATCGATGACTATCGCCAGAGGAGAGGTAAGGCGGATGAATGAGATGGTCCTCAAGTGTCTCAACGGTCTGCGATCAAGCCTGGTTGGCGTCCGCTCTCGCGCCGCCTGGCAGTTGGGGGACAAGTCAGCCGTGCCAGCCCTGATTGAGGCCCTCCAGGATGAGAATGAGGATGTCCGTTGGTCCGCCGCTTGGGCCCTGGGCGAGCTATGTGCATCCTCAAATCCATAGGCTAGTAGCAAGTGGCTCCACTGTTGACGCTGGCCCCTACGCTCGATGCCAGGGAATTTAACTGCAGCACAGCTGATGGATAAAGGCAAATATCTGTTGGGTGCGGGGGCCTTGGTAGTCTCCCTTTTAAGTGTTGTTAACAAGTGGACAGAAGTCACCAACATGGGCGAACTTTGTCATCGGCATCCCTCCTGAGGTTTGCTGATGACAAGTATACCTCTGCCGGCCAACGAGCGCCAGGAGAGGCTTCAGGTGCTTGGCAGCCTACAGAAGCACACAACTAGAGGGTATCGTGGGCTTCACAACTTGCCTCAAATAGCGGGTGGTTAACGAAAACTCCCTCCGAATTCGAAACCAAATGAAGGAGATGGCTAAGATGATCAAGGGGATAGGGGAGTCAGTTAGGCGGGTAGATGCTCTAGATAAAGTCCTGGGACGGGCCAAGTTCCCCGCCGACCTCTATGTGGAGGGGATGCTTCATGCCAAGGTGCTGTGGAGCGAGAGGCCTCATGCCCGCATTGTGCGACTGGATACCAGTCAGGCCGAGGCTTATCCCGGCGTCGTGGCCGTCCTCACGGCCAAAGACGTGCCCATCAACGAGTTCGGCATCTCGGAGATGGATCAGCGGGTTCTGGCTGAGGGGAAGGTGCGCTCTGTGGGCGACCCGGTGGCCCTAGTGATTGCCGAGACGGAGGCGGCCGCTGCCGCGGCCAGGGAGCTGGTCGCCGTGGATTATGAGGACTTGCCAATCATCTCCGATCCAAGGGAGGCGATGAAACCGGGCGCCCTCCTCATCCACGAGGAGAAGGGGAGCAACATCTTGGCTCACTATAGGGTGCGCAAGGGGGATGTGGGGAGGGCCTTCGCTCAGGCCGATGTAATCGTCGAGGGTTACTATCGCACCCCCCACCAGGAGCACGCCTACCTCCAGCCCGAGGCTGGCCTGGGGCTGATTGATGACGAGGGGAAGGTGGTCGTCTATACGGCTGGCCAGTGGGCTTACGATGACCGCCGCCAGATCGCCCATGCCCTCGCCCTCCCTGAGGATCAAGTGCGAGTGGTCTATACCGCCATCGGCGGAGCCTTTGGAGGGAGGGAGGACATCTCGTTGCAGATTTTGGTGGCCCTGGCCGCCTGGAAGACGGGGCGCCCTGTCAAGTTGGTCTACAGCCGGGAGGAGTCCATCCGTGGCCACCACAAGCGCCACCCCTTCTACATGCGATACAGGACGGGGGCTACCAGGGAGGGGAAGCTGTTGGCCCTGGAGGCGGAGCTCATCGCCGACGCAGGGGCCTATGCCTCCACCAGCGCCGTGGTGATGGCCAATGCTGTAGCTCAGGCCACTGGCCCCTATGAGTTCCCGAACGTTAAGATTGACGGCTACACCGTCCACACTAACAACCTCCTGGCCGGTGCCTTCCGCGCCTTCGGTGCACCCCAGGTCAACTTCGCTGTCAACTTGCAGATGGAGAAATTGGCCGAGGCACTGGGAATGGACCCTGTGGAGTTGCGCATGAGGAACGTCCTCCGAGAGGGGTCGAAGATGACCACCAACACCGTCCTGCCAGCGGGGGTGGGGATAGGGGAGACGCTCCGGCAAGCTGCCCTCGCCGCGGGTTGGAGGGAGGTGGAGGGGCAGTGGGTAAGGCCTGGGGAGGGAGCTGAGG
>CAYQVA010000088.1:954-7193 GCA_964420815.1 uncultured Anaerolineae bacterium | reverse complement strand
CAGGCCCCCAGGACGGCCGATGGGGGCCTGATACATCGGGACGACCAGCTATGGGTGGATACCCTCTTCATGGTGGCCCCCTTCATGGCACGGCTGGGGAAGGTGACGGGCGATGAATTGTATTACGATGAGGCCATTTACCAAATAATCGTCCATGCCAAACACTTGCAGGATCCTTCCACCGGGCTCTTCTACCACGCTTGGGATCAAAGCGAGGATAGCAATATGTCGGCTGCCTTTTGGGGGAGGGGAAACGGTTGGGCGGCCATGGCCTGCGCGGAGGTGTTGGAGCTGCTGCCTGAAGATCATCCCCAGAGGCGACAGGTCCTCGACATTTCCACCAGACAGATCGAGGGCTTAGTCAACTTGCAGGATGCCTCGGGGATGTGGCATACGGTGGTTGATCGGCCTGAGTTCTATCTGGAGACCTCGGCGACCATGGCCATAAGCTATGCCATACATAAGGCCATCCGCCATAAGTGGATAGGCCCCCGATATTCGGCTGCAGCGGACAGGGCCTTAGAGGCCGTCAAGGCGAGGGTAGCTGCCGACGGTAGCGTGGAGGGCGTATCGGCGGGGACGGATGTCCAGCCCAGCATCGAAGACTATAACGCGATACCTCACGAAGGTATTCGAGCCTGGGGGCAGGGCTTCTATCTGCTGCTCCTTGCTGAATTTTAAAGCGGCCTAACCATGTTCCCTTGACATGTTAACCGACGATGGGTTCCTTCGTTGCCTGGCTCAGCACCTCCACCCCATCCTCCCTCAGGACGACCATGTCCTCGATGCGCACCCCACCCCAACCGGGGATGTAGATGCCCGGCTCGACGGTGAAGACCATCCCCGGCCTAAGCACATCATCTGAGAGCTTCCCGAGCGTGGGCTTCTCGTGCACGGCCAATCCCACCCCGTGCCCCAGTCCATGGCCGAACTGCTCGCCGTAGCCAGCCTCCTCGATGACTCGGCGGGCTATGGCATCGGCCTCCTTCCCCGTCATCCCCGGTTTTATCCCTTCTATCCGGTCCTCGGCAGCCAGTTGCGCCCCCAATACGAGGCCGTAAATCTCCCTGAATCTCTCGTCGGGCTCGCCCAGGTAGATGGTGCGCGTCAGGTCGGAGTGGTAGCCATCGAGTGCAGCCCCCAGGTCTATGACGATGGGCTCGCCGGCCCGGATCGCCCGGTCGGAGACGGTGGCGTGGGGCATGGCTCCGTTGGGCCCCGCAGCGACGATGAGGTCGAAGGCCACCTTGTCGGCGCCATGGGTGCGCATGTACGACTCAAGCTCCCAGGCCACGTCCTTCTCCGTCATCCCCGGCTCGATGACGCCCAAGATGTGGGCGAAAGCGGCATCGGAGAGGGCCACGGCCTTTTTGATCGCATCAAGCTCATCCTCATCCTTCACCGCTCGGAGGTCTTCAACCAGGTCCTTTGTCGGCACCAGCTCGAAGCCTTCAGCCACCTCAGCCCATTTCCGGTGCTGGTCGAAGGTCAGATGGGCGCTCTCGAAGCCAACCCGTTTAGCCCCCACCTGCTCGACCAGTTGAGGCAGGAGGTTAACGAATCTGTTCTCGACCTTGGCCAATTGGAAATCGGGGGCTTGCCTGGCCACTTGCTCGAAGTAGCGGAAGTCCGTGGCTATGATGGCCTGATTCTGGGAGATCAGGAGCACCCCCGCCGAGCCGGTGAAGCCGGAGAGGTAACGTCGGTTCTCCGGCTGGGTGATGAGGATGGCGTCCAGCTCCTCGATTGCTAAGGCCTCACGGAGTTTCGCCAATCTCATTCTTGCCCCCAATCGTTTATCCCCTCTCCCCCCTCCATCCCCCTTTCTTCTTTTGCCCTTGGATGGCTCTCCAGGTAAACCTTCCGCGCCTGGCTCTGGGTCACATGGGTGTAGATCTGGGTGGTGGCTAACCTCACGTGCCCCAGAAGCTCCTGCACCACTCGCAGGTCAGCGCCCCTGTCCAGGAGGTGGGTAGCGAAGGTGTGACGCAGGATGTGGGGCGTGACACGCTTCTCCAAGCCGGCTTTCTTGGCGTATTTATCGAGCAGGTAATTCACGCTTCGCGCCGAGAGGCGGTCGCCGAAGCGATTGAGGAAGAGGGCATTGGTTGCCTTATCGCTCTTCGCTAGCTTCCCCCGCCCATCCCTCAGGTATTGTTCCAGGGCAAGGATGGCCGGGCGGCCCAAAAGCGCAACCCTCTCCTTGTCTCCCTTTCCCAGGACCCTGATCTCTCCCCGACGCCGATCGAAATCGCCCACATTGAGCCCCACCAGCTCGCCGATCCGTATGCCCGAGGCGTAGAGCACCTCCAGGATGGCCCGATCGCGCTGCCCCTGCGGCGTTGTCGTATCCGGCGCCATGAGCAGGGCCTCGACCTCCTTGACCTCTAGGAAGTGGGGCAGCCGACTGGGGACCTTGGGCGAGGAGATGGCATGGATGGGGTTCGACTCCAGGATGCCCTCCCGCACTAAGTAGCGGCAAAAGGAGCGCAGCTCCGATATCTTGCGCGCAATGCTGGCCTTGACATAACCTCTTTCCTGCAGCCAGGTCAGGTAGCGACGCAAAACCAGGCGATCTACCCCTTCCCAGGAGTTGATACCCTCTTCCTTCAGGAATCCCAGAAACTGCCCGATCTCGCGGCGGTAGTTTCGGATGGTGTAAGGGGAGGCATTCTTCTCCGCTATGAGGTAGGTAATGAATTTGTCGAGATGCTCGTCCATCTTCAGAAGGGTCTAAGGGGTTCTAAAGGAACTGGAGGGTCTAGAGGGTCTAGGGGGCACCCTCAGCTCCCTTAGTTCCCTTAGACCCCTTCAGTTCCACCACCTTTCCGCATTCGATACACTTGGCTCGCTCTTTACTGGTGATCGTCAATAGTCCCCCGCAATTGGGGCAAGGCTCAGGGAGGGGCTTATTCCAGGTAGCGAACTCGCACTCAGGATAATTGGCGCAGCCGTAGAAGGTGCGGCCACGTCTCGTCCTCTTCTCCACGATGTCGCCACCACATTTAGGGCATTTAACGCCGATTTTGACGAGGTAAGGCTTCGTGTTTTTGCACTCGGGGAAGTTGCTGCAGGCGAGGAACTTGCCGTACCGCCCCGTCTTGATGACCATGGGGCTGCCGCATTTCTCGCAAACCTCCCCCGTCGGCTCTCCCTTAAGCTCGACCTTCCTCATGTTCCTCTCAGCCTCTGCCAACATCTTGGAGAAGGGCTCGTAGAAGTCTCGCACCACGGGCACCCACTCTCGCTCCCCCCTGGCGATGCGGTCTAACTCTTCCTCCATCTGCGCCGTGAAGCCGACGTTGAAAACGTCGGGGAAGTGCTCGACCAGGAGGTCATTGACGATGAAGCCCAACTCTGTAGGGCGGAGGCGCCTATCAATGCGCTCCACGTAGCCCCGCGCTTGGATGGTGGAGATGATGGGGGCATAGGTGCTGGGGCGCCCGATGCCGTGCTCCTCCAGCGCCTTCACCAGGCTAGCCTCGCTGTAGCGCGGCGGCGGTTTGGTGAAGTGCTGCTCCGGGATAAGCCTCACCAAGTCCAGAACCTCATCTTTCTCCAGGGGCGGAAGCTGGCTCTCCTTCTCCTCCCTGCTCTCATAAATCACCAGAAAACCGGGGAACTTCACCACCGACCCCGTGGCCCGGAAGAGGTAAGGCATCTCGCCCTGGGGGTCACCTGCCTTTATATCTACGGAGGTGGTGTCCAAAATAGCCGGGGCCATCTGGCTGGCCAGGAAGCGCCTCCAGATGAGGTCGTATAGGCGGTACTGGTCTTGTGTGAGATACTGCTTTATCTTATCCGGCTCGCGCCGCACGGAGGTGGGGCGGATGGCCTCATGGGCTTCCTGGGCTACCTTAGCCTTGGTCTTGTATCGAGGGGGCTGAGGTGGGAGGTACTGAGGGCCAAAATTCTGCGCGATATAGGAGCGGGCCTCCCTTTGAGCCACTTCAGCCACGCTCACTGAATCGGTGCGCATGTAGGTGATTAGGCCTACGGTGCCCTCTGAGCCGATGGGGATGCCCTCATAGAGCTGCTGGGCGACGCGCATGGTGCGTTTAGTAGTGAAACCCAGCCTTTTGGAGGCCTCCTGCTGCATGGTGCTGGTGGTGAAGGGCGCAGCGGGCTTGCGGCGTTTCTCCTTCTTTACTACCTTAACGACGATATAGGTTGCTCCCTCCAGGGCATTGACGATCGCCTGTGCGTCTTCCTCATTCTTGAGATCAACTTCCTCGCCCTTGATGCGGTATAGCTTGGCTCGGAAGCTGGGGCGCTCCTCCTGGCCCCTGGTCTCCTGCTTTGCTAGTTCTGCCTCGATGGACCAGTACTCCACGGGCACGAAGGATTCAATCTCCCGCTCGCGCTCGACGATGAGGCGCAGGGCCACCGATTGCACCCGCCCTGCCGAGAGGCGATTCTTGACCTTCCTCCAGAGGAGGGGGCTGACCTTATAACCGACGAGGCGATCGAGGACGCGCCGCGCCTGCTGGGCGTTAACCAGTTGCATGTCAATGCCCCGCGGGTGGGCGAAGGCTTCGGTGATGGCGTCTTTCGTGATCTCGTGGAAGACAACGCGATGCACGGGCACGCCGTCTATCTTAGCCGCGGCGATCAGGTGCCAGGCGATGGCCTCGCCCTCGCGGTCTGGGTCGGTGGCCAGGTAGACCTCCTCGGCTCGCTTAACCGCCTCCTGCAGCTCCTTGACCACCTCCCGCTTCTCCTTGATGATGCGGTAAGTGGGTTTGAAGTCGTTCTCCACATCAACGCTCAGGCGCGATTTGAGCAGGTCGCGCACGTGGCCGATGGAGGCTTTCACCGTATAGTCCTTGCCCAGGAACCTGCTTACCGTCCTCGCTTTCGCCGGTGACTCCACGATGACCAGCTTGCCCCTGCGTTTGGGCGGGTCTGGCTCAGGGATGGTGGCGTGGGCAGGGGTTCTCCCTATGCGGAACATGGTCGCCCCGCAGATGGGGCATTTCCCGCGCGTCCCCGGCCGCCCGCCCTCGGTGTAAACCGGCTGAGGGTCTTTCATTTGCCTCTTAGCCTTGCACTTCACACAATAAGCTTCGATGACGTAATCAGCCATCGTTTCCCCCTCGACGATAAATCTCGATTCCAGGTCTATAACGCTCCTACGCTAGCGAGATATTCCTCCATCCTGGCCACGAACCGGTCGGCTTCAGCAACGATGCGCCGAGCTGTTTCTTAGTCCAATTTGATCACAGATACTCTCCCCTACCCATCTTTTTTAGCATATCCACCAACTTCTTCACATCCTGAGCCCGATCCTTGGGGCAGACAAGCAAGGCATCGTCGGTGTCCACGATGACCATGTCCTTCACCCCCACGGTGGCGATGAGGCGCCTGGCGCCGTAGATGAGGGAGCCGGTCGTCTCCATGCCGAGGTGCTCTCCAACCACGACGTTGCCCTCCTCGTCGGCGGGCAATAGCTCGTAAACGCTGGCCCAGCTGCCTATGTCGCTCCAGCCGATGTCAACGGGGATGACCACCACGTCGTCAGACCTCTCCATGATGCCCACATCTATACTCTCATCCTCCACTGTGGCCCAGACGCGTTCCAGGACTCCCCGCTCCTCGCTTGTCCCCAATGCCGGCTCGATCTCCATCAGCTTGCCGTAGAGGTCGGGCATGAGCCTCTCCATCTCCCGCAGGATAGTCGAGACCTTCCACAGGAAGATGCCGCTGTTCCAGAAATAATCGCCGCTTTCCACGAATTTGACGGCGGTGGGGTGGTCGGGCTTCTCGGTGAACCTCTTCGCCCAATAGACGTCGTATCCGTCAACCACCCTCAAGGGCGCGCCGCGCTGGATGTAGCCGTAGCCTGTCTCCGGGCGGGTGGGCTTGATGCCCAGTGTCACCAGGTGGCCTTCCTCGGCCACCTTGGCCGCCGCTTTGAGGGCGCGCCTGAACTCCTCCTCTCTTCTGATGATGTGGTCGGCGTGGAGGGAGACCATAACCCCTTCGGGGTCGAGGCGTTTCAAATAAAGGGCGCCCAGGCCAATGCAGGGCGCCGTGTTGCGGCCCTCTGGCTCGCCGATAACGTTCCCCGGCGGTATCTGGGGGAGCTGCTCCCGCACGATGGGGACATAATCCTCGCTGGTCGCCACGAAGACCCTCTCGTTGGGGATCAGGGGGCTGATCCGGTCATAGGTCTCCTGGAGCATCGTCCTCTCGGAGACGAGGTCCAAAAGCTGCTTCGGCCGCTCCCTGCGGCTGCG
>CAYQVA010000088.1:0-944 GCA_964420815.1 uncultured Anaerolineae bacterium | reverse complement strand
GGCTGCGGGGCCAGAGACGCGTCCCCCTCCCGCCAGCCAGGATCAAGGCGAACATCCCCACCTCCGGCTTTCCCTTCGGTCCCTTCAGTGCCCTCAGACCCCTTTAGTCAACGACATACTCCACCCTGCTCTCCCTAGCCAGGACGTAGTGCATCCCTCCCACCTGCCTCACCATCCCCTTCAGCTCCATCATGGCCAGGGCGCTGGAGACGGTGGCCATGGGCAACCCGCTCTTTTGCTTGATCTCATCCACGTGGATCGGCTCGGAAGAGATATATTTGAGCAAGATGGACTCCGTCTCGTTCTCAGGGATGACCTCCCTGACCTCCATCTGCTGGCTGATCATGGTCAGATTGAGTTCCTCCAGGATGTCTTGGGCGGAGAGGACGAGCTTTGCCCCCTGCTGGATGAGCTTGTTCGTGCCTCTGCTCCTCCGATTAAAGATGTTGCCCGGCACGGCGAAGACATCCCGCCCCTGCTCCAGGGCATAGTCGGCGGTGATGAGGGCTCCGCTCTCCTCGCCCGCCTCCACGATGAGGGTGCCAAGCGCTAACCCACTGATGATGCGGTTGCGTGGTGGGAAGTTTCCCCCCTCAGGCGGGGTGCCCAAGGCGTATTCGGTGACCAGAGCCCCTCGCTCGGCTATCTCCTGGGCTAGCTTCCTGTGCTCTGGCGGGTATATAATGTCAATTCCACAGCCCAGGACGGCGATAGTCCGTCCCCCAGCATCCAAGGCGGCGCGATGGGCCTGGGCATCAATCCCTCGCGCCAGGCCACTGACGATGGTGATGCCGCTTCGGGCCAGGTCGCTGGCTATCCGTCGCGTCGCCTCCCGGCCATAGACCGTAGCGCGGCGGGTGCCGACGACGGCCACTGCCCACTCGTCCTCGGGGATGATCTCCCCCTTGACGTAGAGGAGGGGTGGGGGGTTATAGATATTACGC
>CAYQVA010000087.1:0-7639 GCA_964420815.1 uncultured Anaerolineae bacterium | reverse complement strand
GCGTCTCATTAAGCTCCTTCAAGGTCTGGATGAGGACCGCACAGCCGATGCGGTCGTCGAAGGCCTTGGCTATGAGGCGTTGCCCCAGGTCCACAAAGGGGCGATGAAAGCTGGCCACATCACCGACCTTAACCGGAACCGCTTCCTTCCCCACCGCCCCGACATCGAGATACATCTTCTCGATCTTGGGCAGCTCCTTGGGCGATTCGCGCTTCTCCATGCCGAAGGTGCCGATGAGCCCATCGGCGAAGATGGCCCTGTTGCCCAGAAGGGTGAGGGGGTTGACCCCACCGACGGGGGCGAAGCGGAGGAAGCCTTTCTCGTCAATGTGGGTTACGATGACGCCGATCTCGTCCATGTGGGCGGCCAGCATAACCTTGAGCGGCTTCCCCTTGCCCTTCGCCCTCTTTATGGCGATGAGGTTGCCCATGGCGTCAACGCGATACTCGTCAACATAATCTTTGATCTCTTCGATGATCGCTTCCCTGATCTTTTCCTCGTTGCCCGAGGGGCCATAGGTCTCGGTCAACCTCTTGATAAGCTCTTTCATAAAAAGCCTCCTTGCCTTTAAATTTCCTTTCGGCTTTCTTCGTATAAAGGCTCCTAGACGTCCTCAAGCCCCATTTGATGGGCCAGGCGATCAATATAAGCCAGGTCCAATTCATGGCCGCTGATCCGTAGCATGCCCTTGATATCCTCCAGGTGCTTGGATGCTCCACCCCGTCGGTAATAGTCAAGCTTCTTCAGGATGATGTCTTCCGGCGAGGCGAAGCTGGCCTGGCGTCGCTCATCGAAAGCCTCACGCCGGCGGCGAGCGAATTCCGATTGACTAAAGGCATCCACCACACTACCAAAGACCTCTTGCTGCTCGCTCATCTGCTAAATCTCTCCCTAACCAGCGCCTTTACTTCCTCCTCGCTTAGCTCTGGATGCCGGGAGTGGATGTGCGCAACCACGCGACGGCGGGCAAAGTCATAGAGGGCAAAGGCCTGGCGTAAGCGCTGGTAGGGGGCCATACGGCGCAAGATCTCTATCTGCCGTGGATCGGGCTTGTCCACTTCCATGCGCCGCCTTGTTTCCTCACCCATAGCCTTCTATGTCCTTCAAAAAAGAGCAGTCAACGAGCTATCTCGTCGCGTCACAAACTCAATACATCACAATGGTGCGCTACCGGGCGGCGTCCCCGCCGCCCTAATTGGGCGATGACAAATGGTCTCGCCTGGATGGAATCTATCTGCTTCAGAATGGGCCATTCCGGTATCGGCGAGACCATTTGTCAGAGGACGCCCCTTAAAAGCGATTATTGTGATCTACTTAAACTCGTTAACTTCGTGCTGGACACTTTACCCAGCGCCGCCTTCATCAGCTTCACTGTGTTCTCGAAGTCACTCAGGCTCAGCAGACAAGCGGGCGAGTGGATGTAGCGGCAGGGGACGGCCACGACGGCCGAAGGGACGCCTTCCTTGGTCAGGTGTATGGCGCCGGCATCGGTCCCGCCTACGACGGGCTGCTTGAACTGATAGGGGATATTATTCTCTTCTGCGGTCTCCACTAGGAGATTGACCAGGCGCCTGTCGGCGATGAAGGTGCGGTCCATAAGGGTGATGGCCGGCCCTCCCCCCAGCCTGGTGGTGGGGCTCACGTCCCTCTTCTTGGGCAGGTCGTCGCAGACGGTGCCCTCCAGGACGAAGGCGACGTCGGGCTCGATGGCATAGGCCGCCACCCGCGCCCCACGCAAGCCCACCTCTTCCTGCACGGTGAAGGCGGCGTAGAGGTCAAAGGGGTAATCCTCCCTCAGCAGTTCGATGAGCACCGCGCAGCCCGCCCGGTCGTCGAAAGCCTTGCCTTTGACCGTGTTGCCCAATTCAACGAACTTGGTGGCGAAGGCGGCGTAGTCGCCCAGCTTCACCAGCTTCTCTGCCTCCTCCCTGCTCGACGCCCCGATGTCAATAGCCATCTCCTCTACCTTGACCACCTTCTCGCGTTCCTTCTCCTTGAGCAGGTGGATGGGCTTGACGCCGATGACGCCCGGAATCCTGTCCTTGCCGATCAGCACCGCCTTCGAGAGGAGGATGCGGTCATCAATGCCCCCCACCGGCCGAAAGCGCAGGCTGCCATCCTTCTCGATGTGGGTTATCATCAGCCCCACCTCGTCCATGTGGGCAGCCAGCATGACTTTTGGCAAATGGCTGATGGCTGATGGCCGATGGCTTTTCTTGACGGCGATGAGATTGCCGAGGCTATCCACATGATAATCGTCCACATGCTCCTTGATGGCTTCAATGATGACCTCCCGCACCTCATCCTCGCATCCCGATACACCGAAGGCTTCCGAAAGCTCCTTTAAATGCAACTTGACCTCCTCAAACTGAAAGCTGAATGCTGAAAGCTAGTTTCCAGCTTCTAGCTTCCAGCCTAGTTTCTCCATGAACCCCTCGTCCAACCTCCCAATGAACTCAGCCAACAATCTCCCCGTCCGCTCGATGTCCTTGGTGGAGACCGTCTCCACTGATGTATGCATATAGCGCAGAGGGATGGAGAGGAGGGCGGTGGGGATTCCCTCCCTGGTGACCTGCATCGCCCAGGCATCGGTGCCGCTTCTGCCAGGAATGGGCTCAACCTGATAGGGTATCTCCAGGTCCTTGGCCACCTTGACCAATTGCTCGTGGAGCTTAGGGTGGATGTTGGGCCCAAAGGCGATGGCTGGCCCCTTCCCCATCTCGATCGTATCCGCCTCGGGGACGCCGGGTTGGTTGCCGAAGCCGACGTCAATGGCGATGGCTATGTCGGGGGCAATGTCGTAGGTCGAGGTCATAGCCCCCCGCAGGCCCACTTCCTCCTGCACCGTGGCCACGGCATAGACATCCCAGACATGTTTGATGGAGGCGAGGCCTTCCAAGCAGACCAGCATGGCTACCACCCCCGCCCGGTCATCGAAGGCTTTGCCTGCCACGAAGCCGTCCCTCAGCTCAATGAACCCTCTGGCGATGGTCGCCAGATCACCGACCTGCACTAGCTCGCCGACCTCCTTCTCAGGCAGCCCCACGTCAATGAAAAGCTTCTCTATCTCGATGACCTTTTCCCGTTCCTCTTTGGGGAGCACGTGAGGGGGGCGGCTGCCGATCACTCCTGGCAGATCGCGTCTGCCGTGCACCACCACCTCCTGCCCTAAGAGGACCCGCTCATCGAAGCCCCCCACGGTGGTGAAGTGCAGGAACCCCTTCTCTATCTTGGACACAATCAGCCCGATCTCGTCCATGTGCCCGGCCAGCATCACCCTCCTGGCCTTCGCCTCAGCCCCCTTCTTAAGGGCGACGACGTTGCCCAGCTTGTCCACCCGCACCTCGTCGGCGTACTTCCTGAACTCCTCGACGGCGATCTCTCGCACCTCGGTCTCGTAGCCAGAGACTCCGCTTGCCTCAGAAAACCTCTTCAGTAGAGGCACTATCTCCATCTTGGTGTTCCTCCTTTGATTAACTGTCTCTGATTAGCTGTATAGAATCTCTCACGCATAAGGTGAGACAGCTAATCATTGCCGCCTTTCGCTCTTGCTGCTTATGTGGATATGGCGAGACAGTTAATCATTACCAGGATAATTGTAACCTCGCTTTCGCTCCTTGTCAACTAGACGAGGGTGTCGCTGTAGTTGTGATAGTGGATGTCAACGTCAAGGTAGGGGGTTTGGTCGCTGTCAGCATTCCAGCACCCTTAGATGACAACGATATGGTAACATCATCCAAGTGCTTTGTCAACCTAAATCCGATACCAAAACCTAGGTGGCAAAATGACTGAGGGGCTGACAGCCCTCTAAGGGGCCGTCCTTGTGGCGGCATCAGGGAAACCTTGACAGCTCTCGCTTTTTCTGCTATACTAAATTTGAATCTTCCTATCTACACCCTGCGACCAAAAGGGATAGCAGCACAACTAGCTTAGTTTTTAGCGAAATAGCCCGTTCACTACAAGGAGTGCATGCTTCAGCCTGCCGCTGACGGATGTCTCACACTGCCCCACGGGTGCCGGCCCGAGGACCGCACTCCATATCTCGCACCAGAATAGCTGAGGAGAGGGGGTGATAAAGCAATCAAATGATGATAAGTGGAGGAAAGCCGGTTTTCGCAAGTAAAGGAGGAGTTTGGATGTTTGACAGGAGAACCTTTGCATCACTGCTTTTGGCGCTAGCCCTCGTGGCAGGCCTAACCGGGGCTTGCAAGCCACCAGCGCCGACCCCCACGCCCGCGCCAACGCCCGTTCCGGAGGTGGTCATCGGGGCGATCTACCCCCTGAGCGGCGCCCTGGCGCCCACGGGCGAAGTCCTCAAGGGCGGGGTTGAGTTGGCGGTGGAGATCATCAACGGGAAGTACCCCGACCTCAACCTCCCCCTGGCCGCCGAGGAGGGCCTGCCGAATTTGGGCGGGGCCAAGATCAAGGTCATCTTCGGCGACCACGAGGCTTCGCCAGAGAAGGGAATGAGCGAGGCGGAGAGGCTCATCACCGAGGAGAAGGTAGTAGCCCTCCTGGGGTGCTACAATAGCTCGGTCACCGCCACGGCCAGCGAGGCCGCCGAGAGGCATAAGATCCCCTTCGTCAACGCCTCCTCAACCTCCCCCATACTGCACACCCGAGGCTTCAAGTACTTCTTCCGCACCACCCCCCACGACAGAACCTTCGCCGAGAACTTCTTCGATTTCCTGAAAGACCTCAAGGAGAAGAAGGGCATCGAGGTCAAGACCCTGGCCATCGTCTACGAGGATACCCTTTGGGGGGCGGACGTGGGCAAGGCCGAGAAGGAGCTGGCCGAGAAGTATGGCTACGAGGTGGTGGCGGACATCCCCTACGAGCACGAGACGGCCGAGGTGACCAGCGAGGTGATGAAGCTCAAGGCGGCCAACGCCGATGCGGTGATGATGGCCTCCTACATCTCCGACGCCATCCTCTACCAGAGAACCTTCAAAGAGCTTGACTTTAACCCACCCGGCATCCTGGCCATGGACGCCGGCCACATTGACCCTTCCTTCCTGGGGACCGTGGGGGCCGACGGCAACTACATCCTGAGCCGCGAGGTGTGGGCGCTTGACCTGGCCGTCAAGAAGCCCATGGTCGAGACGGTAAACGACATGTTCAAGGAGCGCGTCGGCAAGGACATGGACGGCAGCTCCGCCCGCGCCTTCACGGGTATGCTGGTCCTGGCCGACGCCATCAATAGGGCTGGATCCACCGACCCCGAGGCCATCCGCAAGGCCCTGCGGGAGACGGACATCCCTGGCGACATGATCATCATGCCCTGGGAGGGGGTGAAGTTCGACCCGGAGACAGGGCAGAACCCGCTCGGCCGGGGCATCATCGTCCAGGTTCAGGACGAGAAGTACTACACCGTCTGGCCCTTCGACCTGGCTTCCAGGGACATCATCTGGCCGATGCCCACCTGGGCGGAGAGGTAGCTGGTAATAGACTAGGGGCTAGGGGTTAGGGACTAGGTTTACCCGCTCCTAGCCCCTAGGTTTACATGGCGAGGTGTAGGATGACGCCTCAAGCTTTACTGCTAGCTCAAACCGTCGTCAGCGGCCTCCTAGTGGGTTTGATGTTCTCTTTGATCGCAGTGGGGCTGGCCCTCATCTATGGGGTGATGGGCTTAGTCAACTTTGCCCATGGCGACCTCCTGATGCTCAGTATGTATGCCGCCTTCTGGCTCCACAAGCTCTTCTCCCTCGATCCCCTCCTTTCCTTGCCCCTTTGCACCTTGCTCCTTTTCCTCCTTGGCATCACTATCTACAGGCTGGTCGTTAAGAGGATCCTTGACGCCCCGAAAATAAGTCAGATATTCGCTACCTTTGGGTTGGTGGTCTTCTTCCGCAATCTAGCCCACTTCCTCTGGAGCCCCGATTACCGCCTGATCAGGGAACCCTTTTTGAGGGGTCGGCTGGAGGTCTTTGGGATCTATGTCAGCATACCCCAATTAGTGGCCTCCATAGGAGCGGTGGTCGCTAGCGGTTTCATCTATTGGTTCGTCATGAAAACCGAGATAGGCAGGGCCCTGCGGGCGACGGCTGAGGATAAGGAGGCAGCCGCATTGATGGGCATCAACAGCGACCGCATGTATGCCCTCGCCTGGGGTATGGGAGCGGCTTGTGTGGGGGTAGCCGGGGCCTTGCTCTCTAATTTCTACTTCGTCTTCCCGGAGGTGGGTGCTATCTTCGGGCTGACTGCCCTGATGATCGTGGTTCTGGGCGGCCTAGGCAGCATCCCCGGGGCCTTCACCGCCGGCATCATCGTTGGCTTGGTGCAGGTCCTGGGAGGATACTTCATCGCCCCGGCTTTCAAGATGGTGGTGGTCTTCTTAATCTATCTGGTGATAGTGATACTCAGGCCACAGGGGCTCTTTGGTAAGTGGTAGAACAGGGGATAGGGGCAAAGGCTTTCATAGGAGTGGCGGATGGTTAGCGAAAAGATAAAGCACCTAGCGTTACAGCGGATACCTTGGTCTGCCGCGATTATCCTGGCGGCGGTGGGCCTCCTTCTTTTAACCTTCCCCTTCCTCTTCACCCGCCCTTTCCCTCAACACCTCATGATCATGATTTTCCTCTTCGCCATGCTGGGCCAGGCATGGAACATTGTGGGGGGCTATGCTGGCCAGGTCTCCCTCGGCCACGCCGTCTTCTTCGGGATGGGAGCCTACACCTCGACCGTGCTTGTCTCCCGATGGGGTGTGAACCCCTGGCTGGGGATGCTCGTTGGGGCGGTGGTGGCGGTGGCCGCTTCCATAATCATCGGTTACCCCTGCTTCAAGCTGACGGGGCCCTACTTCGTCATCGCCACCATCGCCGCCGGCGAGATCGTCCAAATACTCTTCATAAACTGGGAATGGGTTGGGGGAGCAAGGGGGCTCTTCGTCCCCCTGCTCGAGGAATCGCTCCCGAACTTCCAGTTCCATTCCACTAAAGTGCCTTATTATTACATCGCCCTCGCCATGCTCGTCCTCTCGATCCTGGTCGTCAGATGGATAGAGCGGTCCAGGCTTGGTTACTACCTCAGGGCCATTAAGGAGGACATTGATGCGGCCAGGGGCCTGGGCATTGATGCGACGAAGTACAAGCTCATCGCCATGGCCATCAGCGCCCTCCTCACCGCCCTGGGCGGGACCTTCTATGCCCAGTATGTGCTCTACATCGATCCCGCCAGCGTGCTGCCCCTCTCCCTCTCCATTCAGGTCTGCCTCATCGCCATCCTGGGAGGGGTGGCTACCCTTTGGGGGCCCCTCATTGGAGCCTTGATCCTGATCCCTATGGCGGAGTTCACCCGCGTCTACCTGGGCGGAGGGGGAAGGGCCCTGCACCTGGTGGTCTATGGCGCCCTAGTGGTATTGGTGGCCGTCTTCCAGCCCGGCGGGTTAATGGCGCTGGTAAAGGGGCTTAAGCTGCCCAGGCTGGCCCCCATCGGCGGAGAAAGCAAGCCCTCCCCATCACGAATTTACGAATCTACGGACCACGAAACGCGAGGTTAAGGAAAATGGCCTTGCTCGAAGTTAACGATTTGACCAAGCGGTTCGGCGGCCTGGTGGCCAACGACCGCATAAACGTGGGGATAGAGGAGGGGGAGATCGTGGGGCTCATTGGCCCCAACGGGGCGGGCAAGACCACCCTCT
>CAYQVA010000086.1:0-7652 GCA_964420815.1 uncultured Anaerolineae bacterium | reverse complement strand
TGGGGTGCAGGTAAGGGTGTTCGACGTGGTGGAGCCTGTGATTGGAGCGTTTACCCTGGGGGCCTTGGGCTTAGCCGTAGACCCCGTCTCTGGGGAGCTGAAGCCCACCAGAGGTTTCATCGCCAGAGCTTAGCATCTGAGCCCTTATCATCCCTCGGAGGTCAAAAGATAGCATCCTCGGGGAGAATGAGCAAGTTCGAGCTGCTGGCGCCGTGGCTGGGGCTGGCGGCGCTGATGGCGGTGGCCATCGCGGCGGCGGTGGTGACAAGCTCTCTCTCGTCAAGGCGATAGAGCCCCCCTCAGTTGTAGAGATTTGATTGCTCTCTGACTCCCCACTGAAGTAGGGGAGTTGCGAGAGAGCTTGTCAGGTCAGGAGGCGGAGGGCCTAAGGATCAAATCCTCAGGCTGAAAAGCCGAAGCAGGCAGGAAGAGAACGGGGGTTGAGATGTTTCTCCAATCCCCGTTCGCCTTTAAATGTAGAGATCATACCTTTTGGGCGAGAGGATGTGTCAAATGATGTCTTAGCAATTAAGACATTGCCTCAGATCGAAAAGTAGGTTATAATACCTCTAGGGTTTTATACCCATGAGAGGAGAGGCGAAGCGATGCGTTTGAAGAAGGGGTTGGTCGTCTCCTTTGCGATCTCGATAATATTTCTTGCAAACATCCTTAGTGCGGCCGCCCAGGTGACATCCCACGTTGATGTCCTGGTGGTCAAGGGGGCGATCAACCCCGCTGCCGCCGATTACGTCGCCCGCGGGATCGAGGCGGTGGAGAGGGATGGGGCGACGTGTCTCATCATCCAGTTGGATACCCCCGGTGGGCTCGAGTCCTCGATGCGCGACATCGTCCAAGGGATCATCAACGCCAAGGTGCCAATTGTAGTCTACGTCTCGCCGCAGGGGGCCAGGGCCGCCTCGGCGGGCGTCTTCATCGCCCTGGCGGCACACGTGGTGGCCATGGCGCCCAACACCAGCATCGGCGCCGCACATCCGGTGGGCATCCCCCTCCCCGGCGCTGGCGAGCCGGCTGGGATGGAGACGCTGATGGAGAAGGCGACCAACGATGCGGTGGCCTACATCAGGAGCATCGCCGCGCAGAAGGGACGCAATGCCGAGTGGGCAGAGTCGGCGGTGCGGGATAACGCCGCAGCCACGGAGCAGGAGGCCCTGGAGCTGGGGGTCGTTGACCTCATCGCCGAAGACCTGGACGATTTGCTGGCTAACCTCGAAGGCTGGCAGGTGGAGGTTGCCGGAGAGGAGGTGACACTGCACACCAAAGGGGCAAAGATCAACCGCGTCCCCATGAGCCCGGTAGAGAGGTTCTTACACACCATAACTGAGCCGAACATCGCCTACATCCTCTTGATCGTGGGGATAAACGGCCTGCTCCTCGAGCTCTCAGCCCCTGGGGCCTCCGTGGCCGGCGTGGCGGGCGGGATCTGCCTCCTCATCGGCCTCTATGCCCTGGGGATGCTCCCCGTCAACTACGCTGGGTTGCTGCTCATCCTCCTCGCCCTTGCCCTCTTCATCCTCGACGTCCGGGTGCCGGGCTATGGCTTCCTCACCGCTGGAGGGGTTATCTCCCTCCTCCTCGGCTCGTTGATCCTGTTCAACACCCCCTTCTACGCCGTATCCCGCAGCCTGGTCGTTAGCTTGACCCTGGCTAGCGGCCTCTTCTTCGCCTTCATCATCAGGTCGGCCCTGCAGGCGCAGCGGCGCCGGGTCACCACGGGGCGCGAGGGGCTCATCGGCGAGGTGGCCATCGCCCGCACCGATCTCGACCCAGAGGGGATGGTCTTTCTGCATGGTGAGCTGTGGAACGCGGTAGCCGATGGGGAACGAATCGAGGAGGGAGAGAGGGTGAGGGTAGTGGATATGGAAGGCCTCAAGTTGAAGGTAAAGAAAGCGGACAAATTTTGACGACAGGAGGTGAATCAAATGGAGCTTCTTATCGGTTTCTCGTCCATCATCGTGGTGCTCATCCTGCTGTTCATCACAATCCTGAGCGCGGCCGTCAAGGTGGTGCAGGAATACGAGCGGGGCGTCATCTTCCGCCTCGGTCGTCTGGTGGGGGCGAAAGGGCCAGGGCTCTTCTTCATCGTCCCCTTCATTGATCGCATGGTCAAAGTTGATTTGCGTGTGGTGACCATGGACATCCCCTCTCAGGAAGCCATTACCAAGGACAACGTGACCGTCAAGGTGAACGCCGTGGTGCTGCTACGGGTGATTGATCCCGAGAAGGCCGTGGTCAACGTGAAGGACTTCAACCGGGCCACCTGGCAGATCGCCCAGACGACGCTGCGCAGCGTCCTCGGCGAATCGGAGCTGGACGAGTTGCTCTCCCAGCGGGAAAGGATCAACCAGACCCTGCGGCGCGTCATTGACGAGCAGACGGAGCCCTGGGGTGTCAAAGTCAGCGCGGTGGAGGTCAAGGACGTGGAGTTGCCGGCGACGATGCAGCGGGCCATGGCTCGGCAGGCGGAGGCGGAGCGGGAGAAGCGGGGCATGATCATCCACGCCGAGGGCGAACTCGAGGCCTCGCGGAAGCTGGCGGAGGCGGCTCACATCATGGCCAAAGAGCCGACGGCCATACAGTTGCGATACCTCTCGACCCTGACCCAGATCGCCGAGGAGAGGACCTCGACCATCATCTTCCCCTTGCCCATCGAGTTCTTTGGCGCCTTCACCGGGCTGCTCAGGAGGGAAGTTAAGGCGAGCGATGACAAGCTTGCTCCCGCCTAAAGGTAATCTCGGCCAGGGCCGATGCGGGAGCAAGCTTGTCAGAGTAGGGATGGAGCTATCTTATTCAAGCGCCTGAGGAGAGGGAATGGCTGACTGGCTGGAGCGGTATCGGGGCTATATCCTGATAACCCTGATGAACCTCATCGTGCTCGGCGGGGTGGTGATCCTCATGCGAGGCCGCCCTCAACCCAGCGCCAGTCAGGTGATAATCTCAACGCCCACCCCCTCACCGCCCACACCAACACCTACCCCAGCCCGCATCGTGGTCTACGTCTGTGGGGCGGTGGTCAATCCAGACGTCTACTCCCTATTGGAGGGCAGCCGCGTCAAGGAGGCGGTTGAGGCGGCTGGCGGCTTCGCCCCCGACGCCGATCGGGTCCGCATCAACCTGGCCAGGCGGCTCAGCGACGGTGAGCAGGTCTACATACCCAGGGTTGGGGAGGAGATCCCACCGGTCACTCCCCCTGCCGCCGTGACACCGGGCCATTTGGGCGGCAAGGTCAACATAAACACCGCCACTGCCGAGGAGTTGGAGACATTGCCAGGCATCGGCCCCGCCTATGCTGAGCGCATCGTAAGGTACCGTGAGGAATTCGGCCCATTCAAGACTATCGAGGATATAAAGGAGGTGCGCGGCATCGGCGACGCCACCTTCGAGGAGATCAAGGACCTGATCACAGTTCGGTAATGTTTTCTCAAATCAGAAGGGAGGCTTTTCGATGAAAGGACCTTTCAAATCCTCGCCCATCGTTGTAGTCCTGGTTCTGGCGAGCATGTCGCTTATCACTATAGCCACTGCCTTTGCCGAGGGCCCTGGGTCTGACTCTACCCTCAGCGATTCGGCCCATACCGGAGGCAGTTATGTTGAGGCCTACTACATAGACCACAGGGCGACGACGGCCTCCGTCGAGTTCAGGGTCTGTCCGGCGGTGGCGGCCGCCATTGACGATCCGGAGCACACCTCCATCGTCTACCTGGTGAACGGTGGGGGCGAGGGCTCCGGCCGCGTGGCCATCATGAAAGCCCTCAAGGCGCCCGGAATCTCCTCCGTCAGGGTGGATGGCATCCCCATCGGGCCGGCGGGGGTCTCCATGATCGAGGTAGCCATCGGGGAGGACTTCCCCGGCGAGCGGTTCATGCTCCTGCCGGGGCGGGTGGACATCGTCCTCTGCCCTGAGGAGAGGGCCGTCCCTCCCGAGTGGAGGGTTAAGGCAGGGAGCTACGTCCAATCCTACGAACTTGAGCACGGGGGAGTGACGGCCTCCGTCGAGTTCAGGGTCTGTCCGGCGGTGGCGGCCGCCATTGACGATCCGGAGCACACCTCCATCGTCTACCTGGTGAACGGTGGGGGCGAGGGCTCCGGCCGCGTGGCCATCATGAAAGCCCTCAAGGCGCCCGGAATCTCCTCCGTCAGGGTGGATGGCATCCCCATCGGGCCGGCGGGGGTCTCCATGATCGAGGTGGCCATCGGGGAGGACTTCCCCGGCGAGCGGTTCATGCTCCTGCCGGGGCGAGTGGACATCGTCCTCTGCCCTGAAAAATAAGGGGCTGCAATGAAACCACGCCGATAAGTCACCAGAGGCGAGCAGGTTTGAGCCCCGGAGAGCGCTGGCCGCCGTAGCCTGCTTTCAGCAGCGGCGACTGGCCAAGCTTTATAATCCGTGGGTCTTAGGCGAAGGGCCTCTATCTCCCCTTGCGCTTTTTCCTTGGAGGCTGATACTTCAGTCTATAGTTATACCTCTCTTTGCCCCTTTGCTTTCTGTAAGGCTTCCGGAAATCCCTCAGCAGGTTGAGGAAGCGCTCTTTCTTCCTCCCGCCCATCATCGCCTCCTTTTGGTCATCGGATGGCCCTTCAAGTATACACTAAATCCTGGAGCAGCTCAAGGATAACCTAGGGCGACCGCGAGGGAAGTGGGTGCGTCGCACTATTATTCAAGCTTGACATTTATACGTTTATATGGTAATCTTGTATTGGGAGGGCCGTTAGCTCAGGCTGGTTAGAGCACCTGCCTTTTAAGCAGGGTGTCACTGGTTCGAATCCAGTACGGCCCATTTGACAAGCAAGCGATCCGTCGCCGGGTTGGCCCTGTCGACCTGGAGGAACTTCCCGACTCCCAGCTCCTCTCACAGGAGCAAGGTTGCCCCACGAAACAGTAAGTGGGGGCACCAGCGGAGTAATCTGCTGGTGACGACAACTGCAACAGAAAGCATTCCCGCCCTTTTAGGGGTAAGGGGTGAAACGGTGGTGACGCACCCGCACAACAGCGGGGCGTCACCTGGCGTGCTCGCACAAGCTATTCGTTGTGCGGGTGCGTCAGGGGTAAGAGCCCACCAGCGTCGCTGGTGACAGCGGCGGCTAGGCGAATGTCCAACCGGGAGCAAGGCGGGTGGGATGGGCTATCGGCGTGCCCCGGGCGCGTCCGATGTGCTCATTCCCGTCGCAGTGGCGACGCTTAAAGGGGTAACGCCCCTGGCGGTAGTCGCCACCAGTGCCGACCACGAAACGACACGAATCGTGATCGGCGCTGAGACAGATGACGGATAAGGCGCTTAGCGCGCCTACAGAATCGGGGGTACAGCTTGCTTGTCAAAATGGAGGGGTCGAAAGCGACCCCTCTCTTCTGTTAGGACGCAAAAGAATGGTCTTTAAGCCTCCTCCAAGGAACATCAACCGAAGGAACGCACTGATCCTCATCCTGTTAGTCATCCTGTTGACCCTCTTCCTCCTGCGCAACCCCATCTCCCAGCTCCTCTTCAACTGGACTGGGGAGGAGGACCCTATCGAGCAGGTCAAAGGCGCCGGCGCTCTCCTCCTCTTGAGGTTGACCCAGCCCCCCATCGAGACCAAGCCCTTTGTCCCCATCGCCCACACAGGCGTGAACCCCTACGGCGTCAACACCTTCCTCGAACAGGAGGTGGAGGAGGAGAAGGTCCGCCTCTCCCTGGAGATGATCCGCGATGCAGGCATCAAATGGATCAGACAGGAGTTCCCCTGGGAGGACATCGAGATCCACGGCAAGGGGGATTTCTGGGACCGCCGCACCGAGCCCCCCAGGTCGGCCTGGGAGAAGTATGACCGCATCGTCGAGCTGGCCGAGGAGTATGGCCTGGAGATCGTCGCCCGCCTGGACAACCCGCCCGCCTGGTCGCGGGCCGAGGGGGATGCCAAAGGGACGCTTGCCCCGCCCGATGATTTCGACGACTACGGCGACTTCGTCTACGCCGTGGTCAACCGCTACAAGGGCAGGATCAAATATTATCAGATCTGGAACGAGCCCAACATCTACCCCGAGTGGGGCGAGCAGCCGGTGGATGCCGCCCAGTATGTGGAACTGCTCAAGGTGGGTTACACCCGCGCCAAGGAGGCCGATCCGAACTGCGTCGTCCTCAGCGCAGGGCTGGCTCCCACCCTGGAGATGGGGCCCATGAACCTCAGCGACCTCGTCTTCCTGGAGCAGATGTATGAGGCCGGGGCCAAGGATTACTTCGACATCCTGGCGGTGATGGGCTACGGCCTCTGGACAGGCCCCACCGACCGCCGGGTCAGCCCCGATCGGACCAACTTCTCCCGCCCCCTCCTCATCCGCCAGATCATGGTCGAGCACGGCGATGAGGGGAAGCCCATCTGGGCCATGGAGATGGGATGGAACGCCGTCCCCCCTCACCTCCCCGCCCCCTTCGGTCGGGTGAGCGAGGAGCAGCAGGCCCGTTATGCGGTCCAGGCCTACCGGCGGGCCCAGGAGGAGTGGCCCTGGATGGGTGTCATCTTCTATTGGTTCTTCAAGCGGGCCGACGAGCGCGAGATCAATCAGCCCTTCTACTACTTCCGCATGGTAGACCCCGACTTCACCCCCCGCCCCGTCTACTGGGCGCTGAAGGAGCTGGCCACATCCCCACCCATGGTGCATATCGGCTTCCACCAGGAGGACCACTGGGCGCTAGCCTATGAGGGCGACTGGCAGGTCGTCGAGGATGAGAGGGCGTCGCTGGGCAGCTACCGGGTCAGCGACCGGGCTGGCGATGCCTTGAGCTTCACCTTCAAGGGGACCGCCCTGGACCTGGTCGTCCTCAAGGACAGCGATTCAGGAACCCTGCACCTCCTCGTTGACGGCAAGTCGCGAGGCGAAATTGACCTCTACAGCGCCGAGCCTCTCTATCAAGTGCGGGTGCCCATCATGCGCAGCCTGTTGCGTGGCGAGCACCGGGTGAAGCTCGTTGTGGGCGAGGATGGGAAGCGCTGCGCCATTGATGGGCTCTTCGTGCGCTAAAAGAAGGTTTTTGGGCGCGGCTTCGCCGCGCCCAAAACAATTCCCCAATAACGTCGCTTGAGAAAATGGGCATCTTCTGCTAAAATGTTTACGGAGGATGCCCCTGGGATGAGCGATTCGCTGGGCGTTTTGGAGTCCTGCCGGTTCGTGGCGGAGCGGAGCGAAAACGTCCGCATTGACCGGGAGGCGGTGAAGAGGTTCTGCCGCGAGCTAATGGAACGGGGGATCGAGGTGCCTCCCTGGGACTTTCGGCACCACTTCTTCGATGGAACCGAGAGGACGGTGAACTGGCTCCTCGTCCTGGACGGGCTCAACTTCTGCTTCTGGGCAACGGGAGGTCACGCCGCCGAGGTCTGGGATGAGAAAACGGTAATCAAGGGCAAAGGCGTGACCTCTCGTTGGAGGGAGCCCAGGTGGGAGATCGAATACCAGGGCGAGAGGTTGCGGGGCTACTTTGCCCTGGCCGCCTCGCTGAAGAGGGCGGTCGAGGAAGGGTCCCTGATTCTGGATGCGAAGCATCTGCGAAAGGTCTCGCTGAGCGAATTGGCGCACATCTTTCGGGGACAAGGGGAGATTCCTCTGCTAGAGGAGCGCCTGCGCATTTTGAGGGAGATAGGCGAGGTATTGAGCGAGAAGTATG
>CAYQVA010000085.1:0-7659 GCA_964420815.1 uncultured Anaerolineae bacterium | reverse complement strand
GTCTATGCCGATGAGCATCCCCTACTTACTCCTCCATAGCCTTGATCTTATCCAGCCTTCTCCTATGGCGTTCGGCACCGGAGAACTTGGCCGCCAGCCAGGTTTTGACGATGTCCCTCGCCAGCCCCGGCCCGATCACCCGCTCCCCGAGGCAGAGGACGTTGGCGTCGTCGTGCTCACGACTCTGGTGAGCCGAGAAGGTGTCGTGGCAGAGGGCAGCTCTAATGCCCTTGACCTTGTTGGCCACGATACTCATGCCGATGCCATTGCCGCAGATGAGGATGCCCAGGTCGAAGTCTCCCCTGGCCACTGCCTCGGCCACAGCCCTGCCGAAATCAGGATAGTCGCTGGGGCTGGCATCGTAAGCGCCGAAATCCCTGTAAGTATGGCCGAGTTCGTCTAGCAGCTTGATTATCTCCGCCTTGAGGCGGAAGCCCGCATGGTCAGCTCCGATAGCGATGTGCATCTGTCACTTCTCCTCGGATAACGAGAAGGCTCTCAGTATCCTCACAGGGCCTTGATAGGCTTGTTAAGTAACTCCTCGATCTCCTCCCTGGAGACTGGCCCGGCGCGCAATATGGTCGGCGGCTCGGTCGTCAGGTCCAGCACTGTGGAGGGTATGCCTCCGGGACAGCGCCCCCCGTCGAGGATGAGCTCGATCCTGCCCCCCAGCTCCCGCTCCACCTCTTCAGCCGTTACTGGGCTCGGATGGCCGGAGATGTTGGCGCTGGTCGCGGCCAAAGGTGTCCCTGCCGCCTCGATGAGCGCCAGGGCGATGGGGTGGTCGGGCATGCGCACGGCGACGCTATCCCCACCGGCGCAGAGGACGTCGGGCAGCCGAGGGGCTTTAGGCAGGACCAGGGTCAGACCCCCCGGCCAGAACCTCTCGATCAAGCGCCAGGCTATCTCAGGCACATCTTCAGCCACCAACGAGAGGTCTTCGGCTTTAGCGATTAACAAGGGAATGGCTTTCTCCCTGGGGCGCTTCTTGGCGATGTAAATCTTCTCGACGGCCTCGGATGAGAAGCCCTGGGCCCCTACACCGTAGACCGTATCGGTGGGGAAGGCCACTAAGCCACCCATCTTTAATATTCGGGCTGCTCTCTCTATAGCTGCTTTACCCACAGCTTTCAAAACCTCGGTCTTCATCGCAGTATAAACCTCTCTATGGCCTCGGCTGCGCCATCCTCCGATATGGGTGGGGCGATGTAGTCGGCTGCGGCTTTGGTCTTCGGGGTAGCATTGCCCTGACGAACTCTCTCGCCTTAAAGGTATTCCATTTTAAAGAAAGGGCGAGAGAGTTCGTCACCATGGCCACACCCAGGCCAGCCCAAGCCAGCATCTCGGCATCGTTGTCGTCATCACCGATAGCCATCGTCTCCTCACGTTTGATGCCCAAATGCGCGGCCAAACGGGCTAAGCCCCGCGCCTTCGATAGCCCAGGCAGAGCGGCTTCAACGAGAACGGGGGTGGATCTGAAAACGCGCATCCTGTCGCCCAGGCGCTCTTGAAGCTGAGAGATGATAAGCTCGCTTTCCTCCTCATTATCGGTGGTGATGAGGAACTTGAGTGGCTCCCGGTTGAGGAAGGCTATATGATACCATCGTGATCTATCAGCGTGCCATCCAGATCGCTGACCAGTAACTTATACAAGGCTCCCCCTCACAATTACGATCCTATCCAATCCTGCGTAGTCCTGGCATAACTCGATGTCCGCCTTCGGAAAATGGCATCGAGCCAGATCCAGCACAGCTTCCCCCTGCCTCGCCCCGATCTCCAGGAGGATAGCGCCGCCAGGTTTGAGGTATCCTTCAGCCTGGGCCAGCAAGTGGCGGATGTAACTCAGCCCGTCGGGACCGCCATCGAGGGCCGAGAGGGGCTCATAGCATCTGATCTCAGGCTGGAGCTCGGCCAGTTCCTTCTCGGTGACGTAGGGCAGGTTAGCCACGATGAGGTTGACAGGCATGGGGAGGGGATCGAGCAGATCGCCCTGGAGCAGATGAACGCGATCCTCGACGGCGTGGCGACAGCAGTTGATGGCTGCCACCTCCAGCGCCTCAGCCGAGGCGTCTATGGCGTAGACCATCGCCTGAGGCAAGTTCACTGCCAGGCTGACGGCCACAGCCCCGCTTCCCGTTCCCACGTCAGCAAGGATTAGGGAATCAACCCCTAACCCATAATCCCTATCCCTTATCCCACTAGCCAATCCGATAGCCCTTTCGACCAGCAGTTCGGTCTCAGGACGAGGTATGAGAACCCGCCGGTCCACATGGAAATCGAGCCCGTAGAACTCCTTATAGCCCACGATGTAAGCTACGGGCTCGTGCCTGGCACGCCTCTCGATCAATTGGCGGTAGCTGGCCAGTCCGGTTGGGCTTAATGCCTGTTGGAGGTTAGCGTAGAGCTGCGTCCTAGTTAAACCGAGGCAATGGGCCAGCAACAACTCGGCATCGAGGCGGGGGTCATCAATGCCATGCTGGTTCAGGGTTTGGCTTCCCCAGAGGAGGGCTTCTCGCAAAGTCATCGCTAAATGCCAGTATCTGGCGCTTTACTGATCTAATCCTAGGCTCCGTAGCTTCTCCGCTCGCTCTCTCGTAGCCAGCTCCTCTATGAACTCGTCGAGCTCGCCTTCTAAGACCTCCTCCAAGCGATAGACTGTGAGCCCGATGCGGTGATCCGTCACTCTGTTTTGGGGGAAGTTGTAGGTGCGGATCTTCTCACTGCGCTCCCCCATGCCTATCTGGCTCCTCCGGGCCTCCCCCAGCTCCTTCAGCCGCCTCCGCTCCTCCATGTCATAGAGGCGAGCACGCAGGACGGCCATCGCCTGCATCTTGTTCTGGAACTGCGAGCGGGCGCTCTCGCAGGAGGCAGTGATGCCGGTGGGGATGTGGGTGATGCGCACCGCCGAGCTGGTCTTCTGCATGTGCTGCCCCCCAGGCCCGGAGGAACGGTAGACGTCAATGCGCAGGTCATCGGGATCTATCTTCACCTCCACCTCCTCGACCTCGGGCAAGACGGCCACGGTGGCTGTGGAGGTATGGATGCGGCCGCTGGCCTCGGTGATGGGCACCCGCTGGACGCGGTGGACGCCGCTCTCATACTTCAACCGGGAATAGGCCCCCTTGCCCTTCACCTCGAAAACGACCTCCTTAAAGCCGCCCACATCCGTCTCATGGAAGCTGAGCAGCTCGGTGGCCCAGCCGTGCTTCTCGGCATACCTGGTATACATGCGGTAGAGGTCGGCGGCAAAGAGGCTCGCCTCATCCCCCCCGACACCGGCGCGTATCTCGACGATGACGTCCCTCTCATCCCTGGGGTCTTTGGGTAGAAGAAGGAGCCTTATCTCCCTGAGGAACCCCTCCCGCTTCCCCTCCAGGGCTGCGATCTCCTCCTCTACTAACCTCCTCATCTCCGCGTCCAGCTCCTCGTCCAGCATGGCCCGCGTCCTCTCCAATTCCTCTGTCGTCGCCTTATACTCGCGGTATTTCCTGACGATGTCCTCGATCTCCGCCTGTTCCTGAGCCAGCTCCTTGAGGCGAACGTGGTCGGCAGCCACCTCAGGGTCTGCCATCATTCTATTCAATTCTTCGTAACGCTTCTCGATAAGTTCTAACCTCTCTAACATGTAACCTTCTCCTGGTGCAAATTATACCCCCTTTTTGCTGACTTAGCAACCTCGGGTCTTGCGCACTAAAAAGCCCCTCCACCTCTGTTGGCGAGGCGAAGGGGCTCCCTACTTTGATCTCATCTAACGACCAAAGCTATCACGACGATGGCGAGCACCAACAGCAGGAAGATGGGCACCAGGAGGGGCAGGAGAAAGGCCAGGATAGCCTTGCCGTAGCCGAAATCGTTGGCCACGGCTACGCCCTTGACGTAGATGACAATCCCCCAGACGAAGGCGATCAGGCCTAACAGCGCCCCCAGACAGGGGACGAAGCCGAAGGCGTCAAGGATGTGTGGGACGACATAGAGCGCAGTGCAGCCTAACATCTGCTGAATGGTGGCCCTGCCCCCCAGAACCTTGGCCACCACCAGGACCAAGAGGCCATAGAACATCCAGAGGGACATCCGGCGGAAGGGGGAGGAAACGGCCCTCCCCATTGCCTTAAAGACCTCCCTGGTCGGCGGCGGCAGGGGGGTGGGGATGCTAGCGATTCTGGAGCCTATCCTGAATCCCGCCTCCATATAGCCCTGGATCACCCTTCGCTTCTTTGGATCGAGTGGAGGTCCCCCAAAGCTCTGCATCATGTCGAAGGCCCGATTTAACCCCTGCTTCATCTTCCGAAAACCCACCTCCGGCTGAGGAGCGGTCACCTCCCTGATGAAGCCCACGGCCGAGCCGACGATTCCCACGACGAGGCTGATGGCCACGATAAGGGTGACGCCCTTTTTGAAGACATCCCTTGAAGCCTTAAGCTCCGTGAAGGTTTGTGTATCGAGGAGCAACGCCCCACGGCAGAGTCGAAACATCTCCGTCATCTCATTGACCTCCCGATAAGGTTTGCTATTGCCATCCCGCCGCCTGTGGCGAGGAGGAGGGAAAGCAGCAACAGGGTAAAGATGGGCAAAAGGGTAGCCCAGAAGGCCCTGCCTGGGCTTAATTCATGGGCATTCTTGAGGGCCAGGTAATTGCAGATCAGCGACCAGACGGTGGCCAGGGCGCCGATGGCGGTGTAAGGGAGGATGCTGACCAGGTTCAGGAGCCGGGGCGATACGGCCAGGGCGGTGCATCCATAGGTCTGGCCGAGCCTGGCTTGCCCGCCGAGGACCTTGGCGAAGAAGTGGGCCAGCAGGCCATAGACCAGCCATCCAATGACGAGGGATATGGGGGTGGTGATGACATTAACCACCGCGCGCAGCGGCCTGGGGGCAAATTGCCTGGCAATCCCCCAGCCGAAGTCATACTGTGCCCGTATCATCCCCAGCACCCTCTCGCGCTCCTCAGGCGGTATTTCCTTGACCCAGGGCATCCTCATCATGCCTTCCCACACCGCCTCCTGTATCCTCCTGAAATTGGGCGTGGTCGCCCACTCCAGGACGGTCCCCACGATGGCCACTAGGGAAACCAGGATGGCGACGAGCACGATCAGGGCAAGCCCCTTCATGAAGGGGTTCGGCGAATCCCGCATCTCAGCGTAGGCCTCATCCCGTAGGAAGAGGGCCCCCGTGCAGAGGTGGAGATAAGCGGCGATAGTTTGCATCTCTATCCTCCTTGAGGTGTTAGCGAACTTGATCTGAGAGAATTTATAGGCATCGCTCCTTCACAGCCCTTTGTTATTCTCCGAACATCTCCCCGACGGAGATGCCCAGGTGAACCCTCCTTATCACCTCCCCCAGTAGGGGTGCGACGGAGAGGACGGTGATGTTGGGCAGCATCTTCTCCGGAGGGATGGAGACGGTATTGGTCACCACCAGCTCCTTCAGGTTGACGGAGCGGATGCGCTCGACAGCAGGAGGGGAGAGGACAGCATGAGTGGCGCAGGCATAGATGTCCCGCGCCCCTTCGTCCTCTAAGATCTCGACGGCCTCCGTCAGGGTGGCAGCGGTGTCCACCTCGTCGTCGAAAATGATGGCGTTCTTGCCCTGCACGTCGCCGATAAGGGTCAGGGCCTCGGTCTCCGTGCCTGCTCGGCGTTTCTCAACGATGGCTAGAGGGACATCGAGGGCCTGGGCGAAGTTCCGCCCCTTTTTGGAGGCGCCGATGTCGGGTGCGACGACTACGGCGTTGGGGACCTCTTTCTCGAGGAAGTAGTCCCTCAGAATGTAGAAGGCGGTGAGTTCATCGCCGGGGATGCTGAAGAACCCCTGAATTTGACCAGCATGGAGGTCTATGGTCATGAAGCGGTCGGCTCCGGCCACAGTAATCAGGTCAGCGACGAGACGGGCAGTGATAGGCACCCGGGGCTGATCTTTCTTATCGCTGCGGCCGTAGGCATAATAGGGCACCACGGCGGTGATACGCCCCGCCGAGGCCCGCTTCATGGTATCAATCATGATCAAAAGCTCCATGAGGTTATCGTTAACCGAGGAAGCCCTCTCTCCGTCTAAGGTGATTCGGCGGTTCACCGACCGGCAGGTGGGCTGGATGATGAATACATCCTGGCCGCGCACACTCTTATGGAGCTTGACAAAGATGTTCTCGTTAGGGAACTCGATGATGTCGCACCCGCTTAAGGGTATGCCTAGGTATTCGCTGATCTCCTCGGCCAGAGCTGGGTTAGACGTGCCGCTGAAGAGCTTGATCTCCCCATACATGATTGCACCTCCATTCGATATGTTAATGGGCGCTATCCTCGAACCCCTCCCGCAGGATGCTCATGAGCAGGACATCGTGGTAGCGCCCATCGCGGAAGAGCGCCTCCCGTTGGCGGCCCTCGAGCTGGAAGCCGCATTTCTCGTAACACCGAATCGCCCGCTCATTGTAATCGTGCACATGTAGATAGATGCGGTGCAGGTTCATCTCCCTGAAGGCGAAGCGCAAGAGGGCATTGATGGCATCGCTGCCATAACCCTGTCCCCAATACTCCTTCTCTCCAGTGAAAATGCCCAGCAGTTCAGCGCTCCTGTTCTTCCAATCAATATTGTGCAACCCGCAGTTGCCGATGACGAACCTGCTCGCACTTGCCTGTGGGCGAGTTCATTGGTTAAGCGCGAGCAGGTTCGTCAAATATGGACCCCCTCTGCGGTCTCGATGGCAAAGACCTTGTTTTCTCGGTCTTCCAACTGGCCCTCGAACCACTTCTCTTCTTCGGCAGTTGACATCGGAAAGTATCTATCGAGGTAATGCCTGACCTCAGGGTTGTTGAACCACTTGACGAAGCGGGGGATATCCTCCCTCTGACAAGTTGTCTCGCCCTCTTGCCTTATCGCTGCTTTGAACACCGGCAAGGCGAGACAACTTGTCATCTCGATGGCTCGCAGCCTGGTCTTTCTGCCCTCGATCATCTCACCTCCCGAAGCAGCATCTCCGCCGCCAGGTAGGGGTCGAGCTCCCGCCTGACGACCCGGTCCAGGAGAGCCTCGAACTGGTCGCCCGCGACTTTCTCGAGCAGCCCTTCCATCAGCTTGTGACGAAGTATTGCCTCCACCTCTCTCCTGATCCTCTCCCTCTCGCGCACGGCGAATTGCCCGCTTTCCCTCAAGTAAATGGCGTGAGCCTCGATGGCTTCGACCACATCGGCGATGCCCTCGCCATGGAGGGCGATAGTCTTGAGGACTGGAGGCCGCCATCCACGCTGGTTGAGGTCGAGCATCGCCTCCAGCTCCAGCGCCGCACGATCCGCCCCCTCGCGGTCGGCTTTGTTGACGGCGAAGATGTCGGCTATCTCCAGGATGCCGGCCTTGAGAGCCTGGATCTCATCGCCCAAGCCGGGCGCCGTGACGACGATAGTAGTGTGGGACGCATTAGCGATCTCCACCTCCGACTGTCCAGCCCCCACCGTCTCGATGAAGATCACATCGTAGCCTGCGGCGTCGAGGACCTTGACCGCATCGCTCGTAGCCCTGGCCAACCCTCCCAGGCTCCCCCTGGTGGCCATGCTGCGGATGAAGACGCCCGGGTCGCCCGTGAGCCGCTGCATGCGGATGCGGTCGCCCAGGAGGGCCCCGCCGCTGAAGGGGCTGGTGGCGTCAACGGCGACGATGCCTACCCTCTTC
>CAYQVA010000084.1:0-7675 GCA_964420815.1 uncultured Anaerolineae bacterium | reverse complement strand
GCTGGATATTGGGGTTATGGGCCACGGTGACCGCGAAGAGGAAGTCGTTCCAGATGGAGGTGAACTGCCAGATCATCACCACCACAAAGCCGGGCATGGAAAGGGGGAACAGGACATGGCGGTATATGCCGAAGATGGTCGCCCCATCTATCTTTGCCGCCTCGATCAGCTCGGTGGGCACGGTGGCGTAGTAGTTGCGGAAGATAAGGGTGCAGATGGGGATGCCGTAGACCACATGGACGAAGACCAGGCCGGGGATGGTGCCGTATAACCCCATCTTATAGAGCACCTGCACCAGCGGGATGAGGATGCTCTGGTAGGGGATGAACATCCCGAAGAGGAGCAAGGTGAAGACCACGTCCGAGCCGCGGAACTTCCATTTGGAGAGCACGTAACCATTTATCGAGCCCAGCATGGCCGAGATGATGGTGGCCGGGACAGTGACGTAGACGCTGTTGAAGAAGTTCCGCGAGATGCCCTCAAACCCGAAACCGCCGAGCCAGGCCTTTTTGAAGCTGTCGAAGTGTATCCCCTTCGGCAGATCCCACATGTGGTAGAGGCTGACCTCGGCGAAGCTCTTCATCCCGGTCACCACCAGGACGTATACTGGCATCAGGTAAAAGGCGGCGAAGAGGATTAGGATGGCGTAAATAAACAGGCGCGACCACCGTAACCTCAATCCTCTATAGGGGATCGCTCTCATACTTCCACCTCCCTGCGGAGGCTATATGCAAGATAGGGGACGATAAGGATGCTCACCATCACCAGGAGTATGGTGGCGATGGAAGCGCCCTGGGCGAAGCGATTGCTTTGGAAGGTGGTGTCCCACATGAAGTAGGCCGGCACATCGCAGGAGAAGCCCACCCCTGGGCCGGTCATAGCCACGACCAGGTCGTAGATCTTAAGGGCGATGTGGCCGAGGACGATGACGGCGCCCAGGGTGATGGGGCGTAGGAGCGGCAGGATGACGTGCCAGAGGATCTGCCATTCACTGGCCCCGTCCACCCGCGCCGCCTCCCGCAGCTCATCGGGGATGCCCCGCAGGCCAGCCAGATACATGGCCATTACGTAGCCGGACATCTGCCAGACAGCAGCGATGACCACAGCCTTGATGCCGATCTTAGGGTCGGTATACCAACCGGTCTTAAGGAAATCCAATCCCAAATGCTCGAATAGCAGGTTAACCCCTGTGCTGCCCATCTCACGACTCCCAGGGTTAAGCAACCAGCGCCAGGCTATGCCGGTGACAATGAAGGAGAGGGCCATGGGGTAGAGGTAGATGGTGCGGAAGAGCCCTTCGCCCCGGATGTGCTGGTCGAGCAGGACGGCCAGAAGGAAACCGATGGCCAGGCATGAGATAAGGAACAGCGCCGTGAAGACAACCATGTTCCGCATGTCTATCTGGAAGCGTGGGTTAGCAAGAAGCGTTCGGTAGTTATGTAAGCCAGCTAGGGAGAAATCGGGGAAAAGCTTATTCCAATTGGTCAGCGATACAAAGCCGGTGAAACCGATGAAGCCGTATACAAAGATGGCGATGGCTGCTAAGGAAGGGAATATCAACAATACCGGAATAGTGCGTTCCCAATACAAACGTCGCATCCAACTCCTCCTATAACGCGCTCATTCACACTTCAAAAACCTCGCCTGTCTTAAAATATGCCTTTAGGCAAGCGTATCGAGCATAGAATGAGGCAGCCCGACCGGGCCGGGCTGCCTCATTTGCTTGCCGGAGAAGGGCTACTTGCAGGCCCCAGCGGCCACGCACGCCTCCTGCAGGGCGGCCTGGGTGGCGGCCACGTCGCCGGTGGTGACGAAGAGGGTAATGGCGTCCTTGAAGTCGGTGACCCAGGACTCTATGGCCGCCGCGCCGTGGATCACGCTAGGCACGATGGCATCCCTGGCCCAGTCGTCCATGCATGACTTCAGGTAGGGGTTGAAGAGGGCCTTGTCCTCAGGGGTTAGGTCGGTGCGGGCGGGGATGGAGCCCTTCTTGGTGTTGAAGGCGATCTGCCCCTCCTTGGAGCCGCAGACCTTCAGCCAGGCGATGGCGTTCTCCTTGTTCGGGGCCTCCTTCGGCAGGGCGAAGGTATCCGAGAGGGCGACGAAGGTGCCCTTGGTTCCCGGTGGGGGCGCCCAGCCGATGTCAACCCCTTTAGCCATAAACCAGCCCATAGCCCAATCGCCCATGATATTCATGGCGCCCTTATGGTCTTTAAGGTACTCTAAACACGTGTCCCAGGTAAGGGCCGGGTGATCAGGGTTGACGTAGGTGAGCATCTTCTTGAAGGTCTCCAGCGCCTCAGTGACGCAGGGGTCGGTCCAGGCAACCTCGCCGGTCCACAGGCCCCTGTACTTCTCGGCCCCACAGGTGCCGGCCAGGACATCCTCGAAGGCATGTGGAGCCTCCCAGCCGCCGCTGGTGCCCATGACGTAGGGCACGATGCCCTTGGCCTTCAGGGCCTCGCACACGGCGAAGAAGTCATCCCAGGTCTCCGGCGGGGTGAGGCCGGCCTCCGCGAAGATGGACTTATCATACCAGAGGATGTTGGAGCGGTGGATGTTGACCGGCACGCCCCAGTAGTGGCCCTTGTACTTAAGGAGTACCAGCAGGTCAGGCGGCAGGACCTCCTCCCACCCCTCGGCGGCATAGAGGTCGTCCAGCGGCTCCAGGTAGGTCTCCGGATCGTAGCCCTCGACCTCCAGGCCGGCGTGGAGCTGGAAAGTATCGGGCGGGTCGCCAGCGATCAGGCGGGTCTTGAGCACGGGCCTGAAGACGAAACCAGCACCTCCGGCTATGGTGGCGTTGACGATCTCCACGTCAGGGTACTTCTCCCGGTAGATGCTGAACAGCCCCTCAAGGCCCTCCGCCTCGCCACCGGCCGTCCACCAACTGGCGACGACGAGCTGCCCCTTAGCTCGCTTGCCGAACAGAAGCTCTGGCTTGGCGGGGTCCCACTTCGCCAGGAACTCCTCAGCCTCCTCCAGGCTGGGGATCCAGAGCTTCCATCCCGGGTGGATGACGTCAGCGTTGAGGATGTGAGCGAAGGTGGGGTCCTCGATGTGCTTCGTGTTGGTGGAAGCCATAATAGCCGGCCAAGCGAAGCCGGTGCCCAGGTACTTCTCCGCCAAGGCCCACAGGGTATCGCCCTTCTTGATGGTATAGGTCATCGCCTGCTCTAACGGTGCAGCGTTGGCCACCAGGGGGAGCAGCATAGCAAGCACCAGGGCCAAACTGACGAGCGTCCTCCTAGACATTCGTTACCTCCTTGTACTTACTTGCACGAATAAGGCGAGAACCACATTGTCCTGCGATAGACATCCCCCCTTTCAGTTAACGCCCCCGGCTTTTGCGAAGTGCCTTGAACTTTTTAACCTTAATTCTCTGAGCTAACCTCAGTCTTACTCCGTCAGTCTAATCCCTTCGATCATCATGTTCGGCCCTAACTCGCACAAAACTCTTCCAGTATTTCTAAAAAGGTTTGGAACCCCTTCTCATCTAATTCATTAAGCGGTGCAGACGAGTTCCTCCCAGAAATGACACCAGTTGGATCATAGTCAAAGATAGGAAGAGCGTTCAGTCTTTTAACGAAAAGGTCCCGCTCCTCAACACCTCCCGCATATTTCTGAGCATTAAGCCAACAATACACCAGCCCGTCTTGCCAGAAAGACATAATTCGCTCACCGCTTTTTCCCCTTAGCCCAAATGTCGGATGCTGTGCCCGTGACTCTATTAAGGCTCCCCTCTTCTGAGCCCACTCTAGAATCTGAGAAAGACGCTCTCCTAAAACGGTATCAGGAAGGTCCTTGTAGATCCTTTGAAGTTCAGCAAAGGGCCATAATCTAATTCTACGGGGAGGAGGCTTCGTAGTGGTTTGGCCTACAAGACGTGGAACTAATACCGTAAGACCCTTATCTTCTCCATAACAGCGAATTTCCAATCCTAAGATTTGGACATTACGTGTTTCCGTATTCAAGTACTCAATAATTCGCCGAACCTCAGGGCGAAGTTCGTCCGTTGTAATGATAAGTCGTATTTTGCTCCGCTGTAAGTTTTCCTCAACACTGCTCCAGAAGGTATCAATATCGAAGTCAACTTCCCCAAATACTTCATTCAGAACTTCGTCGAGTTCTTTACCTCTTTTACTCCAGTATTCCGCGGCCTTTTCACGCAACTTCCCTTCTCCCCATGCACTGGCTGCATTTGCCGCATATTCTAGGATTTGTCCTATCACAGCACGACGGGACTCTGGATTCTCAACAAGTTTTGTCTCTACAAGGGTAGGGATACCATATTGATCTACCAGGAGAAAATCAAGGGCCCAACTTCCAATAGCCATCTCCCTGCATAGGAGAACAAATCGGGGTGGGTCTTTACTTCCAGGATCTATTTGAGAGCCAGGAATAATCTGCGGATATTGTTCAACGAGCTTCTGGAGTCCCTCCTCCAGAGTACTTCCAAAAAATCCCTCGCGAAGCGAACGCGATGGGAGTGAGCGCAGGCCTCCGCTTTCGATAACAAAGACTTGATCGGCCTCCTGTCGTGTCATTTTATTAACTGCTCTCCATTCTACTAACACATAGGAGCCGTATAATGCTCAAAGTATACACACAACTATGAGAATAGCCCGCTATCCGCTATCTGGCGCAACGGAAGCCGACGTCGTCGTTGGCCAGATCAACGGAGCTACAGCTCCGGGCGCTGGTCCGCACCAACTCCTTGTCGCTGAACCATCCCCCTCCCCTTATCACCCGATACTTCTCACCAAAATAGGGGGAGGTGAAGTCGCTCCCCGGATAGGCCTTATACCAATCGGCCACCCATTCGGCAACGTTCCCCGCCATGTCCATCACCCCATAGGGGCTTGCCCCATCAGGGAAGCTCCCCACAATGGTCGTCCCCCTGTATCCTCCCTCCTTAGTGTTGGCCTTTGCTGGGTCCCACTCGTCCCCCCAGGGGTAGATGCGCCCATCCGTCCCCCTAGCTGCCTTCTCCCATTCGGCCTCCGTGGGAAGGCGCTTCCCCGCCCACTCACAATAGGCCACAGCATCGTTCCAGCTCACCTTGACCACCGGGTGCTTGGGCTTCCCCTCGGCGTAGGTCCGCCAGGTCATGCTATCTCCCGCCTTCTCGGCATCGGTCACGTAGCCCGTCTCCTCAACGAACCTGGCGAACTCCTCGTTGGTCACCTCGAACTTGTCTATCTCGAAGGCCTCTACGAAGACCTTGTGGGCTGGCCTCTCGTCTTCGAAGTCGCTGCCCATGGTGAACTCGCCAGCGGGGATGGCGACCATGGGCACCATTTCCTCCGGCGTTGGCTCCTCGGCCTTCTCCGTGGGAACCGGGGTGAAGGTTGGCGTCGGTGGCGGTGGCACGGGCGTAGGGGTGGGCAATATCTCGATAGTAGGCGGCAGGGCCACGGCTGTGGGTGTCGGGGAGGGTTTAGCTGGAGCTTTACAACTTGTAGTCAAAGCCAAAAGCACAAAGAGTAACAACACCCGTTTCATCATTGTTCCTCCTAAAGGCGCTTTCTAACGCCCCATGCAGCGTTAGAGAATATCACCTATGGTGATCTGCTAACTCGTTTATATTATACCACACTAATCGGGCTAGGTCAATAACTTGGGGCGATTGGGCGATTTTGCTGTAACACCAGCGCTGCTGCGCCCAATAGCCCTACATCGTCGCCCAGGGCCGCGGGCACGATGCGCACGTGGCGCACGAAGGCCTCCATGGCCCGCTCCCGCACCGTGGCCCGGATGGGGTCGAAGAGCAAATCCCCAGCCTTGCTCACGCCCCCACCGATGATGACCAGTTCGGGGTTGAAGATGTGTAGCACGTTGACGATGCCCACGCCGATGTAGAAGCCCGCTCGATGGATGATCTCTTTGGCGACCCGGTCGCCCTGGTTGGCTGCCCTGGTGACCAACTCCGCCGTCACGCGCCCCAGGTCGCCCTGAGCCAGTTCTAATATGGAGGTCTCGGCGCCACTCTCTATTAAGTCTACAGCGCGACGGGCTATCGCCGGCCCTGCGGCCAGGACTTCCAGGCAACCGATGTTGCCGCAGTTGCAACGGGGGCCGTTGATGTCAATGGTCTGGTGGCCTATCTCGCCCGCCAGGCCATGGGCGCCGAGGAGGAGTTCCCCACCGACGATCACCCCTCCGCCGATGCCGGTGCTGATGGTCATGTAGATGAGGTCGTCAACGCCCCTGCCAGCACCGAAGCGCCTCTCGGCTAAGGCGGCCAGATTGGCGTCGTTGCCCACGTAGGTGGGCACGTTGAAGGCCTCGGCGATGAGGTCCCTAAGCGGGACCTCGTGCCAGCCGGGCAGGTTGGGCGCCTTGTGGATCACCCCCCTCCAGGGGTCGAGGGGTCCCGGTGCCCCGATGCCGATGCCCCTGACCTGTGCCCAATCCACCGCCCCCGCTGCCCCGCGGATGGCCTCTTTAATGCGGCTGATGACCGCCTCAGGCCCCTCCTCCGCAAGGGTCAGCTCGCTCACCCGATTAAGTATGTTGCCGTCCTCGTCCATCAGGGCCGCCCGAATCTGCGTCCCACCTAAATCCACACCAATGATGGATTTGCCCATGCGTTTATCTCTCCTTCCCAAATAATCTAATTGAGTGAATCCATAAGCACCAACATTATAACACCAACCCCTGGCAGCGACAAGTGGGATTCCCCCTTGACAGCAGTTTCCCCATGTGGTATCCTTATGGGCGGGGATCTAGCCTGAGGCCTGTTGAAGGGAGATCCAAGGTGGAGGGGTACCCCAGGTACTTGGAGAAGGGCTTCGAGCCCTACGATCCCATCCAATTGGCCCGTCTGACGGAGGACATGGTCTGCGAGGGCCTCTCCCGCAAGTACACCGACTTCTATTGCACGGGCGTCTATGGGGGCATCTCCACGGGCTACACCGTCGGATGCTGTTTGCGCTGCGTCTTCTGCTGGGTTGACTTCTCGCGCGACTTCCCGGAAAGGTACGGCCACTTCTGCTCCCCTGAAGAGGCTTTTTACAACCTGATCGTTAACGCCCAAAAGAGCGGCGTCTCCAGGCTGCGCATCTCCGGCGGGGAGCCGACACTGTGTAAGGGGCACCTCCTGACTCTTTTGGATCTAGTCGAAGGGACGGATTACCTCTTCATCCTAGAGACGAATGGCATCCCTTTGGGCGAGGACAGTGGCTACGCTCGCCAACTGGCCCGATACCCTAACGTTCACGTGCGTGTCTCATTGAAAGCGGGTACGGCAGAGGGATTTCAGGAGAGGACGGGGGCCAAAGGCGAGTTCTGGGAACTGCCCTTTAGGGCCATAAGCCGCCTGATGGAAGCGGGCGCTAGCTTCCACGTGGCGGCCATGAGCGACCCCCGGCTGATGCCACCTGAGGAACGAAAGGCGATGATCCGAAAGCTGGAGGACATCGGTTACAGGGATTATCTGGAGGAGGAGGTCTGCGACCCCTACCGCACCTCGCTGGTCAGGCTGAAGGCAGCAGGGTTTGAGATATTCGAGGTCGCTTCATAATCTGTGAGTGATCTTATTACATCGTGCCAATGGAGAACGATTATGCGAAGAGTATTTTTGAGCCTATTCATCACCCTTATCGTCTTCGGGAGCGGCTGCAGTGCCGTCACCCCAACCCCCGTTCCAACCTTTACCCCCACCCCTCCCCCC
>CAYQVA010000083.1:0-7683 GCA_964420815.1 uncultured Anaerolineae bacterium | reverse complement strand
TGCGAGTACATCTGTCCTGTGGAAGGCGAGGCGGCGATAAGGGTCTATGCTCCTGCATGATTGCTTTGACAAGAGATGTATGTGGGTGTATAATTACTTTAGAGTAGTTCATCTACCTGCGACGTGTAGATGAGTTATAAGGAGGGGGGAGATGCCTAATCTCGGTCCAATGGAGCTGCTGATCATCTTATTGATCGTGATGATGATCTTTGGCGTGGGGAAGCTTCCGGAAGTTGGCGCTGCCCTTGGCAAGGCCATTCGTGAGTTCCGCCAGATGGCCTCCCCTGAGGAAGCCGAGGAGAAGACAAAATCAGAAGAGGAGAAGTAAGTCAGCCACTGTAGCCGCAGTTAGGGAAAGGGCGGGGAGATGAATTTCTTCAACATAGGCCCCATGGAGTTGATCCTCATCCTGATCCTTGCCTTGATCATCTTCGGCCCCGGCAAATTGCCCGAGGTAGCCAGGGGCCTAGGCAAGACCATCAGGGAGTTTAGGCGGGCTTCGCAGGCGCTCACCGAGGGGATAACCAAGGAACTTGATACAGCTACCCAGGAGCCTGGAGAGGGTAAAGAGTCTGCGGAGTCATCTGCTTCCGAAAATGCCTCACAGAGGTAGAGACCCGAGACCGATTAGGACGATGGCCGAGGAAGAGAGGATGACGGTTGTCGAGCATCTTGAGGAACTGCGACAGCGCCTGATCAAATCGGCCATCGCCCTAACGGTTACCACTTTATTCAGCCTTCTCTTCGCCTCGCGGTTCTTGAAGATCCTCATCGCACCGGCTGGGGACATTAAGCTCATCTTTTTGCGGCCAACAGAGGGGTTTATCACCTACATGAGGGTAGCCCTTCTCAGCGGTTTGGCCTTGGCCATGCCCATCATCGTCTATCAGGCTATCCGGTTCGTTGTTCCTGGGCTCAAAACTAGCGAGAGACGGTACCTATATATTATTTTGCCAGGAGCCACCATCTCCTTTCTAATGGGCATAGCCTTTGCCTACTTTGCGATGCTGCCATTTGCCCTAAGGTATCTCCTCAAGTTTGGCAGCGACATCGCTGAGGCTAAGTGGGCTATCGGCGAGTATATCGCGTTCATCACCACCTTGATGTTCTGGGTAGGAGTGGTCTTCGAAACTCCATTGCTATTTTTCTTCTTGGCTAAACTGGGCATTGTTACCCCCAGGATGTTATCCAGCAGTCGCAAGTACGCCCTGCTCATCATCGCCGTCCTCGCTGCCGTCATCACCCCAACCCCCGATCCCTTCAACATGTTGCTGGTTATGGCTCCTCTTATAGTCCTATATGAGATCGGCATTTTGCTGGCTAAGTTGGCTTGAGAGGGATGCTGAACAAGGTGTGGGAATTCTAGAAGCCAGGGCAGATCGGAAATCAGCAGGGGCTTGGCTTCGCAGAAGTCGAGCCCCTGTCGTCTTCCTTGCCACGGGGGGAGAAAGGGTATAAAATATATTCGATAGTTATCTAGGAAGTTGAATGAAACCCAGGCCAAAAATGATCCGGAACCTGTTGCTTGACGTCGGAGGGGTGCTGATCAACTTGGATTACGAACGAGCATTGCGACGTTTTCGCTCCCTCGCTACAGAAGAAGGGGCCGAGAGGTTGAAGCACTGCCCATTAGTAGCCTTTCGTTAACGAAACTGTACACTAAATAGCAGGAGATATATGGCTGGATAATCATCCCCCTTTAGCAATGGGAGAGGCGCGCCTGGGACGTGCTGAGGAGGAAGAGGGATGAAGCGTATCGGTGTGTTGACCAGTGGGGGCGATGCCCCTGGGATGAACGCCTGTGTGAGGGCGGTGGTGCGGACGGCCTTAGGCCTGGGGATGGAGGTGATGGGCATCAAGCGCGGCTATGCCGGGCTCATAGACGGCGAGATGGAGCCCATGGGCGCCCGCTCCGTCGGCGGGATCATCCAAAGGGCCGGCACTATCCTGCAGACGGCGCGCTGCGAGGAGTTCAAGACAATCGCCGGGAGGCGCAAGGCTCTGCGCAAGCTGAACGAATACGAGATCGAGGGCCTGGTGGTCATCGGCGGGGGCGGCTCCTTGCGCGGTGCTCTGGAGCTACACAAGATGGGCTTCCCTGTGGTCGGCGTGCCGGCCAGCATTGATAACGACATCTGGGGCACCGATATGTCCATCGGCACCGACACGGCCCTCAACACCGCGCTCGATGCCATTGACAAGATTAAGGAAACCGCCTCCTCCCACGGAAGGGCCTTCTTGGTCGAGGTGATGGGGCGAGAGTGCGGCTATCTGGCCCTGATGACGGGGATCGCCGGTGGGGCCGAGGTAGTCCTCATCCCCGAGAAGGAGACGCCCCTGGAGAAGGTCGCCGAGGTCGTGGAGCAGGCCTACATCAAGGGCAAGCGCCACGCCCTCATCGTCATTGCCGAGGGGGCCAAGTATAAGGCCGCGGAGGTGGCTGCCCACCTGCAGAGGGATGAAGTCGGCTTCGAGGTGCGCACGACCATCCTCGGACACGTCCAGCGCGGCGGCTCGCCCACGGCCTTCGACAGGCTGTTGGCCACCCGATTGGGGGCGGAGGCCGTCCGACAGCTCGCCCAGGGGGCCAGCGGGGTGATGATGGGCCTGGTGGGCAACAAAATCCAGCCCATCCCCCTAGAGGAGGTGGTCAAGAGGCGCAGGGAGCTGGACCTGAGCTTCTACGATATGGCGGAGGTGCTGGCAGAGTAGGGACGAGGCATCCCGGAAGGCTTTGATGAGGGACAGAGGTTGCTCCATTTGGAGAGAGCAGTGATGCCTTGCCCTTACCGGCGGACAAAACCACCATGAAGGAGTTAACTCGATGGCTGACCTCGATTTCATCAGGAAGCTGGTCGTCCCCGCCACATCCAAGATCGTCCTGCTGGTCATTGACGGGGTTGGTGGCTTGCCCATGAAGGAGGGCGGGCTGACGGAGCTGGAGACGGCCAGGACCCCCAACCTGGATGCCCTGGCCGCCCGCTCCATCTGCGGGCTGAGCGAGCCCATCTCCCCGGGCATCACCCCCGGCAGCGGGCCGGCCCACCTGGCCCTCTTCGGCTACGACCCCATCAGATACCAAATCGGGCGGGGGGTGCTGGAGGCCCTGGGCATTGGCTTCGACCTGCAGCCGAGCGACCTGGCCGCCCGCGGCAACTTCTGCACCGTAGACGCAAAGGGCCTGGTCACCGACCGCCGGGCCGGCCGCATCTCCACGGAGAAGTGCATTGAGCTGAGCAATCTGCTGAGCGAGATCGAACTGCCAGGGGTTGAGGTGCTTGTCGAGCCGGTCAAGGAGCACCGCTTCCTCCTCGTCCTTCGCGGCGATGGGCTCTCCGATGAGTTGACCGAGTCGGACCCCAAGCGACTGGGGGTTCCGCCCCTGCCCATCGAGCCGAAGCCCGAGGCGTCAAATGATCCCGCGGCGCAGAGGACAGCGCAACTGGTCAGCGAGTTCGTGGCCCAGGCCAGGGCTATCCTGGCCGACCACCACCCGGCCAACATGCTCCTCCTGCGGGGTTTCGCCAAGCTCCCCAAATGGCCGACGATGGAGGAGGCCTATGGCCTCAAGGCTGCGGCTATCGCCACCTACCCCATGTATCGCGGGGTGGCCAAGCTGGTGGGGATGGAGGCTCTAGATACTGGCGAGACCATCGCCGAGGAGTTCGAGTGCCTGGCCGAGAACTACGACCGATACGACTTCTTCTTTCTGCACATCAAGAAGACCGACAGCGCCGGCGAGGACGGCGATTTCGACCGCAAGGTGGCCCTCATCGAGGAGGTTGACAGGAACATCCCCTCCCTGCTGGGGCTGGAGCCGGAGGTCATCATCGTCACCGGCGACCACTCCACCCCGGCCCTGCTTCGATCCCATAGCTGGCACCCTGTGCCCCTGCTCCTCTATTCGAGATACTGCCGCCCCGACGCGGTGAAGGAGTTCTCGGAGAGGGCCTGCGCGACCGGCGCCTTGGGGCGCTTCCCCGCCGTGGAGATCATGCCCCTCGCCCTGGCCAACGCCGGGCGCCTGGTCAGGTTTGGGGCCTGAGGAAGAAAATGGGTACCCTCTACATTGTCGGCACGCCCATCGGCAACCTGGAGGACATCAGCCTGCGCGCCCTGCGGACCCTGCGCGAGGTGGACCTCATCGCCGCCGAGGATACCCGCCGGACGCGCAAGCTGCTGGCCCATTACGACATCAAGACCCCCCTCACCAGCTACCACGAGCACAACAAGCTGGCTAAGCTCGACTCCCTCCTCGAGACCCTGCGGGAGAAGGACGTGGCCCTGGTCTCTGAGGCGGGGATGCCAGGCCTCTCTGACCCCGGCTACGAGCTAGTGAGGGCGGCAATCGAGGCCGGCATCCCCGTCGTCCCCATCCCCGGCCCCTCGGCCCTGGTCACGGCACTGGTCGTCTCCGGGCTCCCCACCGACAGCTTCCTCTACCTGGGATTCCTCCCTCGGAGGAGGGGTGAACGCAGGCGATTGCTGAGTTCGATCGCCGAGGAGAGGCGAACCATCATCGCCTTCGAGGCGCCGCACCGCCTGCTGGCGAGCCTGGAGGACATACGCGAGGTATTGGGCAACAGGCGGATAGCGGTGGCCAGGGAGCTCACCAAGATGTTCGAGGAGGTGATAAGGGGGAGCCTCAACGAGGTGATCCAGCATTTCAGCGAGACACTCCCCCGCGGCGAGTTCACTTTGGTGATCGAGGGGGCGAAGGAAGTGGTTTGGGAGGAGGAGCGGGTGAGGGAGGAATTAGGGAGGCTGTTGGCGAGTGGCGTCGAGGGCAAGGAGGCCGTCAAGCAGGTGGCGAGGGTGGCCGGCTGGCCACGGCGGGAGGTCTATAAGGTTTGGTTGGATATAAGGGATGCCCATTGCAGAGGAGGGGGCGTTCTCTAACGCCCCTTGGGCACCTGGCGTCGGCGCAAGAGAGCGCCGACTCCTCTGTAAATTGTGATCCGTGAGGGAGAAAGAGATGATTGACCTCGATGACCTCGATAGGCTCAAGGAGAATGATCCCCAGGACATGCTGGCCCGCATCGCCGAGCTGCCCCAGCAGTGCCGCGATGCCTGGCGAAACATTGAGGGCTTTGACCTACCACCCCATTACCGCGAAGTGGATAAGGTCGTCATTCTGGGGATGGGAGGCTCGGCAATAGGCGGCGACCTCCTGCGCACCCTGGTTCAGGGCGAATGCCCCCTGCCCATCGTCGTCAACCGCGACTACGACGTCCCCGCCTTCGTGGATGGGCGGACACTGGCCATCGCCTCCAGCTACTCCGGCGACACCGAGGAAACCCTCTTCGCCTTCGAGGGGTCGCTAAAGCGAGGGGCTAAGCTTCTGGCCCTCACCACCGGTGGCAAGCTGGCCGAGCGGGCTAAGGAGGCGGGGGTGCCCCTCCTCACCTTCTCCTATCGCTCCCAGCCGAGGGCGGCCCTAGGCCACTCCCTCATCCTCTTAGTCGGCATCCTGCAGAGGCTGGGCCTCATCGCCGACAAATCGGCCGACCTCGAGGAAGCGGTAGCGGTGATGGAGGGCTTGCAGGCGAGGATAAGGGAGGCCGTCCCTCTCGCCCGGAATCCAGCCAAACAACTGGCCCAGAAGCTCTATGGGCATCTGCCGGTCGTCTATGGGGCGGGGCACCTCTCCGAGGTGGCCCATCGCTGGAAGACCCAGTTCAACGAGAACAGCAAGGCCTGGGGCTTCTACGAGGTCCTGCCCGAGCTCAACCACAACGCTGTCGTCGGCTACGAGTTCCCCGATGACCTGACAGGGAAGGTCGTCGTCGTCATGCTGACCTCCTCCCTCGATCACCCCCGTAATCAGGTGCGTTTCCAGGTGACCCAGGAAATCCTAGCCAGAAGGGGTGTGCGATACGAGGTCGTGGAGGCCCTCGGAGAGAGCCCCTTAGCACAGGTGCTCTCCACGATCCACCTCGGCGACTATGTCAGCTACTACCTAGCCATGCTCTATAGGGTTAATCCAACCTCCATCGAGACTATCGTCTACCTGAAGGAGCGGCTGGCTAGGGCCGCAGGTGCGACGCACTTTTGAGGTGCGTCACCTATTCCCCAGCTTGACAGATAAGAGGAAGTGCGCTATACTGATAACGGCTTGGGAGGCATTATCATCATGAGCGTAATTGTGGTGCAAAGGGATAATGGCCTTGACGAAAAACACTGAGGGCGTGTTTTTGCCCTGGTGTTTTTTGTTTTTTAGAGGGTGGTTTCCGATGCGAGGAGGCCTATTGGAGCTGTCCTAACAGTTTGAGGAGGGATACCGATGGATTCGAGCATGATTAACAAGATAGAGAAGGCGAAGCGTTATGCTCAGGAGCCTGACAGGATAAGGTTCGATGAGTTCAGGGTGACCTTCCGCGGGGACCACGACACATATACCGTCTCTTACAACGAGGGGAAGTGGGAATGCGGCTGTCACTTCTTCTCCCTACGGGGGATCTGCAGCCACACCATGGCCTTGGAGAGGATCTTGGGGCCGATGCTGCCGCCGATAAGTAGGGCGGAACCAAATCCCTGAAAGCCTGCAGCGACAGGGCTTTTCGCTAAGGAACGGATGGAGTCGGACAGCGGATAGATGAACGGATAAGCGGATGGCATGGCTGGACAGGCATATCCGCTCACCTATTAGGTCCCTGCCGCCAGCAATGCGCGTTACAAGCAGATGGACCAGGCAGCGGATGGGGGAGCGGATAAGGGTGGGCGTGCCATATCTGCTATCCGTTCAAAATCCGCCATGAGCGGAGCGGACTGGTCAGCGGATGGAGGAGCGGATAAGCGGATGTTGGACAAGGGCGTATCCGCTTATCCGTTCACAATCCGCTGACAAGGAATATCCGCTGAAAGGATAGGTCGAGTTGTTCAGCCGACAGTGGGGTGTCTGGTGAGCTTCAACATATCTGTTTATCCGCTCAATATCCGCTGACTGGTTCCATCAGCTTGAGGAGGTCTCATTGAACATCGGCATCATCGGCGCTGGGATCGCCGGACTGACGGCGGCCTATGAATTGACCAAAAGGGGACATAAGGTCGTAGTCCTCGAGGCGCAACCCCAGGCGGGTGGGCTGGCCTCTGGCTTCAAGGACGAGCGCTGGGAATGGCCCCTGGAGCGCTTCTACCACCACTGGTTTGCCTCCGACGACCAGGTCTTAGGGCTGATCAGGGAGCTCGGCCTCGAGGAGAAAGTGTTCTTCCCCAGGCCGACCACTTCCATCTGGCACCAAGGGAGGGCTTACCCCTTCGACAGCCCCCTGGCTGTGCTCCTCTTCCCCCACCTCTCGCTCCCCTATAAGCTGCGCCTCGGCCTGGTCACCCTCTACCTGCGCCTTACGCGGAACTGGAAGCCCCTCGAGGGGTTCACCGCCCACCAGTGGCTATCCAAGGCAATGGGGAAGCAGGCCTACGAGGTGGTGTGGGAGCCGCTGCTGGCGGGCAAGTTCGGCGAGGATTACCAAAAAGTGAACATGGCCTGGTTCTGGGCCCGCATCAAGAAGCGCAGCCCCCGCCTGGGCTACTTCATCGGCGGTTTCCAGGCCTTCGTTAATGCCCTAGCCGAACGGGTGCGGGAGCAAGGGGGAGAGATACGCCTAGGCACGCCGGTCCAACAGATTGTCGTCGAGGAGGACAGAGTGGTTGGGGTGCGCATAGCATCGAGGGGCGAGGGGC
>CAYQVA010000082.1:0-7732 GCA_964420815.1 uncultured Anaerolineae bacterium | reverse complement strand
GTGAGTTCCGCCCCTTCTATGTCTGGGAGGATGCCAATGAAGCTCAAGCTATCCTCTCTGTTCGCTCTAGCCCTGCTCCTTGGCTGTAGTAAGGCACCGCCTCCGCCCAGGATCATCTTCGCCGCTCAAGTCCAAGGCAACTGGGACATCTATACCATGGACGCCGATGGGAGCAACCTGGTGCGGTTGACCTATCACCTGGCCGCCGATGGTGCCCCCTCCTGCTCCCCCGATGGGAGGCGTATCGCCTTCGCCACTAACCGCGATGGCAATGACGAGATCTATGTGATGGACAGCGATGGCAGCAACGCCGTTAACCTGACCAACCACGAAGCCAACGACTTCGCCCCCGATTGGTCTCCCGATGGGCGAGAGATCGCCTTCATGTCCGATCGGGACGGCCACTGGGAGATCTATGTCATGGATGCCAATGGAGCCAACCAGAGGAGGTTGACTAGGACGAGGGCAGGCGTTAACAACGTTTTCCCAGCCTGGTCGCCCGATGGCAAGTGGATTGCCTTCACGTCCAACCGCAGCGGCAACGATGAGATCTGGGTGATGGACCCGGAAGGCCGCAACCTGCGGAACCTGACCAGAAACGAGGCCCCGGACATGGGTGCCATCTGGTCGCCCGATGGGAGGAGGATAGCCTTCGCCTCCCGCCGCGGGGAGAGCCTGGAGATTTACATCATGGATTCCGATGGGGGCGATCTAAAGAAGCTAACCGACTATCCCGCCTTGGATAGCTCTCCTTCTTGGTCGCCCGATGGGAAGAAGATCGTCTTCGTGTCCAATCGCGATGGTGGCCGGCACATCTATGTCATGGACGCCGACGGGAGCAATGTCACCAGGCTGACCTATGGGACCACTTTGAACTACTTCCCTGCTTGGTCCAAGTAGCCGCAGATCATGGCCTCTATTTCTTCATAGCCGCTTGATAGAGTAGGTTTTGTGGGGTGTGGAGAAACCGCGGACAGAACCTCCGATTGACTTATCAGCATAAAGGTTGTAAAATGTTAATGGCATAGCGAGATCTTGGCATTTAGCCATTGCAATCCCTTTGTAGAGGAAGGAGTATCGGATGGGTTGGGGGAGAAAAGCGATGACCTTCGCCACCTCGCTGTTAATAGGCTTGGTCATCCTGGCCCTGGGTGGGTGCAGCATAACCCCGGAGCGCACCCCTAGCGCCTCCCCGGACTGGAGCAGGGGGAAGACAGTCGGCCTGGCATCCACAAGCGACCAGGTGGCCATCCAAACCGACGACGAGGGCAACGCCTACCTCGCCTGGGTAGGCCTGGAGAAGAAGATAGAGCTTGCCAAGCTGGATAAGCAGGCCCAGGTTGTCGCCCATAGATCCCTCGACCTACCGGTGGCCACACCAAAGGCCCCCCAGCTCCTCCTCACCCCTCAAGACAAGCTCCACCTCATATGGCTGGAGGGGAAGAGGCTCTACTACGCCCAGTTGGGCCCCGATGGGGAGGTGCTATCTGGACCCCTCCTGCTCTCCCTGCCAGAGAGGGAGGCCGATTGGGCGCGCATGGTTCCTGGTGGTAGGGGAGGGGCGGAGGTCTTCTGGTCGGACGATTCCTTCGAGGGTGCTGGGCTCTACCATGTGAGCGTTGGCCCTGGGGGTGAGGTTATCGCTTCTAGCTCTCTGATCATGCCTGGGGGGATGGATCCCAGCCCGCAGGTAGATCGTGGGGGTGTCATCCACCTGGCCTGGTTCCAGAGGCCGAGGCGCGGGAGGGTGGATGCATACTATGGCACCTTCGATCCTGCACGCCGCGCTTTGGAAGGCCAGAGGGTAGCCTCCTTTAACGCCAAGCCGGGGACGGTCATCGAGGGGCCTGAGGTGGGGCTCGATGAGGGGAACGTCTACGTCTTCTGGGCTCAGATGAGGAAGGCGTGGCAGAGGATGGTCAGCCACGTTTACTACGTCGCCTTCCCCCTGGGCCATCCCCGATACCAGGATTTCATGGAGGTGAAGGTCCCAGGGGCGAGGGATCCCAGGTATGAGCCGGCTGCGGGATATAACTATCGCGTCCTGGCCCCCCTAAAGGGGGCGAGCACGCACTTCCTGGGCGGTCCCAAGGCCATGGATGGACAAGGAACGGAGTTGCTGCTCGCCTTCCATATGATGGTCACCACCAGGATGGGCGAGAACCTTCAAATCATCATGGTTGTCTTCGCTGAGGGCCAACCCAAGGGTTACCAGATAGTCACTAAAACCGGGGCTGCTTCCTTACAGCCCAATTTAGTCGCCGACCCAGCCGACAACCTCCACTTAGCCTGGTTCGACACCGCCGGCTTCGGAAGGCTCCGTGTCCTCTACGCCAGCACATCCCCTCTGGTCAAGGGGGCCCTTAACCCCCCAACTGCGGCAGATGTCATAGATAGGGGGCTCTCCCTGACGATGAGCCTCCTCTCCATCCTTGCTTTCATCCCCGTGTTCATAGTCTGGGCTTTCCTCCCCACCCTGTGGCTCCTTTTCTTCTATCTCTTCACTGACGAATCCCGGCTGGAGACGAGGAGGGCTTGGTGGGCCCTGGGGTTAGCCGCTCTCCTGCTCTTCCTCTCCAAGGTGTTTGCCATCCCTCCCTTGCTGGGGTATGTCCCCTTCCTGCACCTGCTCCCGCCGCAATTCACCTCTCCTTTGACCAGGTGGGTCATCCCCCTGTCCATCACAGCCATCGCCATGGGTATCACCATCGGTTACTTGAAGCGTGCCAGGAGCGATTCGCTATTCAGGGCCTACTTCACCTTCGCATTGCTCGATGGTTTCCTTTCCCTATCCCTCTATGTTCCCACCTTAATGGGGTATCTCTGAGATGCGAAAAGCCACCCGCTTGCTGTGTTTTCTTGCCTTGGCACTCGCTGCTTGTGGCAAGGCCACGCCGGGGCCTACCAGCACCCCGCTGCCGACGAAGATCCCCACGGCGCTACCCACCTTGACCCCCCTAACGGATGAGATGGCCATAGCGAGGATCGAGGAGGCCCTGGCCGCCCACCCCATCCATCAATTAGAGGTGGAAATCTCCAAGGATCTGAGGAGAGCCACCATCTCTTACGAGACCGATTACAGCGGCGAGAGCCCCGAATTCCATTGGCAGGTGATAATCATCGGCCTGATAGCGGCGCGCACGATCAGCCGGGTGCAGCCGCCAGTGAGCGGTGGGATGCGTATGATCGTAGTGCCGACGAAGGGAAGGGAAGTGGGGATGAGGTTAGTGGTGATAAGGGCCGTGGACATCGTCGCTTGGGCCAGCGGATCCAAATCCGATCAGGCATTCGTCGCCGGATGGCAGATGGTCACCGTGACCAAGGAATAGTGCCCCCTCTAGCTACCGGCCATCGGCGATCAGCCTTGGAGGGGTCTGTGGGGCTGCGGCTTCGCCGCAGCCCCACAGACCTTATACTTGACCTTAACCACAGCTCTTAGAGGCATGGATTCCTCGGTTAGTGGTACCCCTCCCCTCAATCCCCTCTCCACTTTGCGGGGGAGGGGAGGTTGCATTAAAGGCGCGATTCGGGGCCGCACTCCGGTATCACCTGATGAACTCTCTCCCTATGGGGTTGACGAAAAGGATGAGAGTGTGTATCATATTAGATGACCTCATCACCAAGGGGTGGAGACTTGATTCATTAGGTATTTGGATGTGAAGGGGCAAAGAACAGGAGGCAAGACATCAGCGCTGATAGCCCATTCTTGTCGGTAGTCATCCCCGCCTATAACGAGGAGCGCCGCTTACCCAAGACCCTGGAGCGGATCACCGCCTACCTGCAGGAACAGGACTACCCGGCGGAGATAATCGTGGTGGACGATGGGAGCGAAGATGACACGGTCTCCATCGTCGAGAGGTTCATCGCTGATCATCCGAATATGTCTCTCATTAAGAACGATCACCGGGGCAAGGGCTATGCGGTGAGGACTGGGATGCTCCGGGCCAGGGGGCAGTACGTCCTTTTCTCCGATGCCGACCTCTCCACCCCCATCGAGGAGGTGGCGCGGCTTCTGCCTTGGTTCGATGAGGGATACGATGTGGTCATCGGCTCGCGAGAGGGACCGGGGGCCAAACGTTACGGCGAGCCGCCTTACCGTCACCTGATGGGACGGGTTTTCAACCTCATCGTCCGCCTCCTCGCCGTCAGGGGGATCAGGGATACCCAGTGCGGCTTCAAGTGCTTCCGGCGCGATGTGGCCCGCGACCTCTTCAGCCGCGTGAGGCTCTATGGGCCGGAGGCAGGCACTGTCGCCGACAGCATGGTCACCGCCTTCGACGTGGAGGTGCTCTTCTTGGCTCAGAAGATCGGCTACGGGATCAAAGAGGTGCCCGTGGAATGGCATTATTTCGCGGAGAGCAAGGTCAATCCCATCAAAGACTCCATCCGCAACTTCCGCGATGTGTGTAGGGTTAGATTAAACGACCTGCGAGGGGTGTATGATGGCTGAGAGAATCGGTGTTTTCGTCGCCTGGCCTTATGCCAATGGGCCGCTGCATCTGGGGCATGTCGCCGGTGCCTACCTTCCGCCCGACATCTTCGCCCGCTACCACCGCCTGCGGGGCAACGAGGTGCTCATGGTCTCAGGCAGCGATACCCACGGCACCCCTATCACCGTCAGGGCCGAACAGGAGGGACTCCAGCCGTGGGAGGTCGTCGAGCGCTACCACACCGGCTTCCTCGACTCCTTCATCAAGTTGGGCATCAGCTTCGACCTCTTCACCCATACGGACACGGAAAATCATTACCAGGTGGCCCAGGATATGTTCCTGCGGCTATTGGAGAAGGGATACATCTACCGCGAGGTGATGCGATCCCTCTACTGTGAGCATTGTAATAGGTTCCTACCCGATCGCTACGTGGAGGGCACCTGCCCCTTCTGCGGCTTCGAGAACGCACGGGGCGATCAGTGCGACAAGTGCGGCAAGCTCATCAACGCCATAGAGCTGATCGAGCCCCGCTGCAAGTTCTGTGGGCATGGGCCGGTGATCCGCGATACGGAACACTTCTTCCTCGACTTGGCCAACTTCAGCGAACGATTGTCGGATTGGCTCCGGGATAAGGATTACTGGCGGCCGAGCGTGCTCAACTTCACCCTCAACCTGATCGAGGAAGGGCTGCGAGGGAGACCGATAACCCGCGACATCGAGTGGGGCATCCCCCTGCCCCTGGAGGGATATAGAGATAAGCGCATCTATGTCTGGTTCGAGGCGGTCATCGGATACCTCTCGGCCACTATCGAGTGGGCCAAGAACAGGGGGCAGCCGGAGAGGTGGCGCGACTGGTGGCAGAAACCGGCCAAAGCTTACTACTTCATTGGCAAGGATAACATCCCCTTCCACACCATCATCTGGCCGGCCATGCTCATGGGCTACGGCGGGCTGAACCTGCCCTACGACGTGCCAGCAAACGAGTATCTGACCCTGGAAGGCCAGAAGTTCTCCACCAGCCGCAACTGGGCCGTCTGGCTGCCCGACTACCTGGAGCGCTACGACCCCGACCCCCTGCGCTACATCCTCTCCATCAACATGCCCGAGAGCAGCGACACCGACTTCAACTGGCGGGAGTTCCTGCGGCGCAACAACGACGAGCTGGTGGCCACCTACGGCAACCTGGTCCACCGCGCCCTGACCTTCGCCTATCGCCACTTCGAGGGGAGGGTCCCGACGCCCGGCGAGCTGGACGATACCGATAGGGCATTGCTGGACAGGGTGGAGGGGAGCTTCGCCTCCATAGGCGACCTGATCGAGAGGTGCCGCTTCAAGGGCGCCATCGCCGAGATCATGGCTTTGGCCCGCGAGGGCAACCGCTATCTGGAGGAGAAGAGCCCCTGGTTCCAGATCAAGGAGGACAAGGAAGCCTGCGCCACAACCATCTACGTCGCCCTGAAGGTCATAGACTCTCTTAAAATCCTCTTCTATCCCTTCCTGCCCTTCTCTTCGCAGAAGCTCCACGAGTACCTGGGCTACGAGGGCGACCTCCTAGGCCGGTTGGAGATCAAGACCTTCCGTGAGGAGGGCAAGGTTCACCAGGCGCTGTGCTACGAGGGCGATCTCGGTCAAGTCGGTTGGGCTCCCAGCGACCTGCCTGCGGGCCAAAGGCTTAGAAGGCCGGAGCCGCTCTTTAAGAAGCTGGATGAGGGGATAGTGGAGGAGGAGATGGCGCGATTGGAAACGAAAACTCTCTCCGAAAAATATGAGAGAACACATAAGTAAAGTAGACGCAGAACTCCAAGAGAAGACGGAGAGAGTTTTCGTTTGGGAAGATGAGTATCAAGCGAAGGAGGTGTTCTGGTGGCGCTGCGGAAAATCACCCTAACCATCCCTCAAAGTCTGTATCAAGAAGCCAAACGCTTGATTAGAGCTGGCTATTATGCTAGCTTTACGGAGCTAGCCAGAGCAGGGATTAGAAAGGAGCTTAATGAGCTTTACACAGCCCATCCATCCCTTGCCTTGAGGGCTGGAGGCTTAATGTATCTACAACGATTGGAAGAGATACGGCAAATCATCAGAGAGGCAGGGGGAAGCCAGAAAACAGAGGAGGAGGTCCTTGAAGAGCTCCGCCGGATCAGAGAGGAGGTATGGCGAGAAAGATACGCTGCTGGTTCTTGACACCAATGAATACATCCTTGGCCTTACTCAGCTGAAGGAAACATCCACTAGGTTGCTTGATATCCTGCCGTTTGTCGAGGGGTTAAGGGTCATCGTCCCCAGCACAGTACTTGAGGAGACAACGAGGAATCTGAGCAGCATTCATCCCATCCTTGTAAGCAAATTCAACGACCTGGTCTACGGCTACGAGGGGTTCAGAGTGGTAAGCAACGAAGACCTGCCTCAATCCCTTGTCAAGAAATATCAGCGCTTAGGTCTATCGAGTGAAGCGGATGCTCGTATCGGTGCCTTCACCGAATGGGTGGAGGCAGATTTCCTGGTGTCCGAGAATCGTCATTTCCTGAGGGACCTCCAGACGACAGCGTATCAGGTCCTCGACGCGGCGGAAATGGTGCGATGGATCGAAGCTAATCTGGTGTGAAAGAGAATGACGATGCGAAGAGATAATCCATTACCGATCCTCGCACTGATAATGGTCGCTTACCTCGCCCTGGGCGTGTCCTATGCCGCCTTGACGCCCAAGTGGGAGGCGCCCGACGAGCCAGCCCACTACAACTACATCGCCCACTTGGCCGAGAATCACAGCCTCCCTGTCCTCCAGATGGGCGACTACCCCCATGAGTACCTCGAGGAGATAAAAGCGGCCAAGTTCCCCGACCACATGTCCATCGCTCCTATCCGCTATGAGTCCCACCAGCCACCTCTCTACTACCTCCTGGCGGCCATCCTCTACAAGGCCACAGGCTCCCTGGCGCTTAATCAGCAGGTCATCGTCCTGCGCCTCTTCTCCGTCGCCCTCGGATGCTCCCTGCTCCTGGTGGCCTATCGCTTGGTCGAGGAGGTCTTCCCCACCGATGAGGTGCTGGCCCTGGCCGCCACCGCCTTCGTGGCCACTGTGCCCATGCATATCGCCATGACCGCGGCCATCAACAATGACACGCTGGCAGAGCTGATCCTTTCGCTGCTCCTCCTTCTGGCGATCAAACGGCTGAAGGATAATATAGCCCCCCAGCGCTATGCGGCGCTAGGCGGCACCCTCCTCGGCCTGGGGCTGCTCACAAAGACCACAGTCTACCCCGCCATCCTCCTCCTCGCCGCAGCCGAGGTCATCCGCCGGCGAC
>CAYQVA010000081.1:0-7746 GCA_964420815.1 uncultured Anaerolineae bacterium | reverse complement strand
TCGGCGTGCTCCCCGTTGTGCTCGATCCAGTGGGGGAGCAGGATGCGCAGCTTGGTCGGTTCATCAGCGATTTGCTCCATAAACCCCTCCCGGAAAAACAAAAGGCCATGAAGACCGCCCAGCTTTCAAGCCGGCTCCGTGGCCTTCATGGCCTCCTCAAACGGCTGTTCAGTTGTCCCTAAAAACGCCTATCAAACGAGAAGTCTCGCCGTCTTCTGACGGAGCTTTGCACTCCCCCACTTATACATTCTCTCATATCTTTCTGAGAGACCTCTCGTTTTCAGCGATTGGCAGCGACTTTGCTCTTCACCTTCCCTCGCACCCAATCGAACCAGGCTTCCAGGCCCTGACCGGTGGTGCAGGAGACTTCGAAGATGACGAGATGGGGGTTGATCCCCAGCGCCGCTTGCTTGAGCTTTCCCAGGTCCGTGTCGAGATAGGGCAAAAGGTCTATCTTGTTGATGATGAGGACGGAAGACTCAAGGAACATCAGCGGATATTTCAGCGGCTTGTCGTCGCCCTCTGGGGTGCTGAGGATCATCACCTTAGCATCCTCGCCCACCTTGAACTCGGCGGGGCAGACAAGGTTGCCCACGTTCTCGATGAAGAGGAGGTCGAGGCCAGCAAGGTTCAGGCTCCCCAGGGCGTTGCGGATCATGTTGGCGTCGAGGTAACAATCGCCGCCCGTGTTTATCTGGACGATGGGTATCTCGTAGCGGGCGAGCCTTTCGGCGTCGAGGCTGCCCTTGATGTCCCCCTCGATCACCCCTATGCGTACCTCGTCCTTGAGAGCGGGGATGGTTCGCTCCAGAAGGGAGGTCTTGCCCGCTCCCGGCGAGGACATCAGATTAAACACCGTCAGGCCGTGGCGATCAAAAAGGGCTCGGTTCTCCCGGGCGATGGTGTCGTTAACCTTCAGGATGTCGGTCACCACGGAGACCTTCATTCCCTCCTCCCGTACAGGATAAAAAGACCACGATGGTCGCTAGCCGAGGCTTCAAGCCTCACCCCCTTCGACCTTCATGGTCCTCTCTGCACGCTAGTTCTTTGGACACACCCACCGATTAACGCTGGATACCGCAGGGAAGCGATCTGTAGGCTCCCTTTAAGGAGAGGCTGGCGCTTCGACCTCCTCAAAGACAAGGGTGTGCTTCAGGAAATCGATCCTTTTGATGTTCCCCCGCACCAGTTTTTGTTCGCCCAGCAAGTTAGCCAGCAGGAAGAGATCGCCCTCGGGCTGCACCAGCACCACATCGCGCATGATCTCCTCCTCCTGGCCTTCTCTAAGTAGGTAGACGGTTGTCTCACACATTGCCCTCACCTCCCGACAAAATGAGATCGCCACGCTCAGCCTTCGGGGCTGCTCGGGCGATCTTCATGATCCCTCAGTCGGCTTCATGCCGAGAATATGATACCACAGAAGCGAGAGATTGTCAAGCGCCCTCTGAGGGGAGGCCGGCCCTCTCCCTTATGGTGGCGATGGCGGCGCTTATCTGCTTGGTGAGGGCCTTCCACTCGATGCCCACGATCTCAAAATGGGGCTGGTTGATGGGGAGGAGAAGCTTGAAGCCGCGGGCGCTGGCGATGGCCTCAGCGATGGCGGGGGTCACCTCCCCCATCATGGAGTTGGGGACCACGACGCCGATGGGGGCCAGGATGAAGTCGGCCTGGTTTATGGAGGCCTTGATAGCGTTCTCACCGCTGGCCCCCCGGTTGGCCCTGGCCTTCATCATCCTATCAGTAGCGATGGCATTGGTGCCCAGGGCGATGATCTCCACATCGAGGGGAAGCTCCTGCCTGAGCTGGGTCACGATCTGTGCGCCGATGCCCCCTCCCATGCCATCAATGACGGCGATGACCATGTCCACCCCCTATAACCTGAGGATCGCCATGCCGACCACCAACAGGACAATGATGAGGACGATGTCGGGCAGGGTAATGGAGATAGGATCATAGCTGCGCTTTTCGACGCTGAAGGCGCGTATCTCGGCAGCGTCAACCACCTGGTCGGCATGCCGCAGGGAGTTGACGATGATGGACACAAAGAACATCTTTAACGCCTTGAATCGGTGACGCCTGAAGCCACCGCGCAGCTTCATGGCGTTGAAGGTGTTACCCGCCGTCTCCTGAATGGTGGGGAGCATGTTCAGAGCCACGCCTATGGCGAAGCCTAACCCCTTTAGCCCTACCTTCTCGAGCAATTGAGCCATCTCAGCCACGGATACAAGGCTGGCGAAGGCATTGGCCGCCAGGGCGATGGTCATTGCCCGTAAGGCCATCCACACCCCAGTCCAGAAGCCCTCGCGGGAAATCCAGATTCCCAGCAGAGAGGTATCCCGCTCGCCGACGGCTAAAGGGCTGATCAATAAGGCTGAGGCGACGAGAAGCCAAAAACGCCAACGACGCGTTTGCCGGAATGCACCTTCGCAGAAAAGGAGGGAGAAGATGAGCGTTGAAGCCAGCACGGGGATGACCCTCGATCCCTGAGCGAGGATGGCGAGGGCGATGGCCCAGAGAAAGAAGAGGAGATAACCCCAGAGACTAAGAGCTCCTACCATAGCTCTATCACTTCGCCCTCAATTGTGGGAAGAGGATCACCTCGCGGATGGAGGTCTGATTAGTGAAGAACATGACCAGGCGATCGATGCCCACGCCCAGGCCACCTGTAGGGGGCATCCCATACATCAGGGCCAGGATGTAGTCCTCGTCCATGGGGTGCGCCTCCTCATCGCCCGCCTCCCTCCTCTTTATCTGCTCCAGGAAGCGCTCCCGCTGGTCAAGGGGGTCGTTCAGCTCGGTGAAGGCGTTGGCCACCTCGATGCCGCCGAGGAAGGCCTCGAAGCGCTCCACCAGCCGGGGGTTATCCCTCTTCCTCTTGGCTAAGGGCGATAGCTCCAGGGGATAGTCGGTGATGAAGACCGGTTGGATCAGCTTCGGCTCAACGTATTCCTTGAAGAGCTCGTCCACAAGCTTGCCCCAGGTGGGCTTGGGGTCAACCTCAAGCCCCAGCTCCTCGATGCGGGCCAGGAGGCTGGGGCGATCGGGATAAGCGTCCATGTCCACGCCGCTGTGCTCTAAGATCACCTCCCTCAGGGTCACCCGAGCCCAGGGTGGAGTGAGGTCAACAGTCTGGCCCTGATAGACTACCCGCTTTGTGCCCAAGACCTCCTCAGCGATGGTGGCGATCATCTGCTCGGTCAATTCCATGATGTCGTTGTAGTCTGCGTAGGCCTGGTAGCACTCCATCATGGTGAACTCTGGGTTATGTTTAGTGGAGATGCCCTCGTTGCGGAAATCCTTGCCGATCTCGTAGACTCGCTCGTAGCCGCCGATGATGAGCCTCTTGAGGTAGAGTTCGTCGGCGATGCGCAGGTAAAGCTTGCGGTCGAGGGCATGGTGGTAGGTCTCGAAGGGCCTCGCCGCCGCCCCGCCGTAGATGGGCTGCAGGATAGGTGTCTCCACCTCCAGGAAGCCCCGCTCGTCGAGGAAGCGGCGCATGGCGCTAATGATACGGCTGCGGGTGACGAATATCTGCCGCACTTCCTCGTTAGCGATGAGGTCCAGGTAGCGTTGGCGGTAACGGGTCTCCACATCCTTCAAACCATGCCATTTCTCCGGCAGGGTGCGGAGGGATTTGGCCAGCATGGTGAAATCCTCCACCCGGACGGTGACCTCGCCCGTGCGGGTGCGGAAGAGAGTGCCCTCCACACCGATGAAATCGCCGATGTCGAAATCCCTCCTGAAGTGCTCGTATCGCTCTTCGCCAAGGGTGTCTTGACGGAGGTAGATCTGGATCCGGCCGCTGCCGTCGGCGATATGGGCGAAGGTGGCCCTCCCCATCACCCGGATGCTCATCAAGCGCCCCACGACCTTCACGGGGATTTGGCCATCCCCCTGCTCGAAGGCCTGGAGCGCCTCAGCCGCCGTATGGGTCCGCTCCACGCGAGGTGGATAGGGGTCAATCCCCCTTTCCCTGAGCCTCTTCAGCTTAAGGAGACGCTGCTCATGCACGCCTTTTACAGTCATTCTATCCTCAATATCTCGAAATACCGTGTGCCACTGGGGGTCTGGACCGCCACTTCCTCCCCCACCCGATGGCCCAGGAGGGCCATGCCCAGGGGGGACTCGTTAGAGATCAGGCCGTTGGCAGGGTCCACCTCGGCGGAGCCGACGATACGGAAGGTTTCCTCCTCCCCTCCCCTCTCCCTCACCGTCACATAGGAGCCGAAGCGCACCTCATCTGAAGGGCCCTCGTTCTCGATGACCATGGCGTTCTTGAGTATCGCTTCCAGGCTGAGGATGCGCCCCTCCAAGAAAGCCTGCTCGTTCTTGGCATCCTCATAGCCAGCGCTCTCCATGATGTCGCCCCCCTCCTTGGCCTCGTGTATGCGCTCGGCCACCTCACGACGCCGCACGGAGCGGAGGTATTCCAGTTCGGCTTCCAGCTTTCGTTTCCCCTCAGGGGTCAGGAATATGCGTTTATCAGCCATGGGGACCTTCCCTAATGTAAAAAGCGCCTGAGGCGCTTGTATTATAAACCATACCAGTGCGTTTGTAAAGGGCAAGCCTCGTGCTCAAAGGCTATCGGTGGAGATGATGAGATTAGCGGTGGCCACGTTGGTGGCCAGGGGGACGTTATGCACGTTGCAGGCCCGCAGGAGGGTCTGGATATCGGGGTCGTGGGGGTGCTTGTCTAGGGGGTCTACCAAAAAGATGACGCCGTCCACCTCACCCTGGGCCACCCGGCTGGCTATCTGAGCATCTCCCCCGTAGGGGCCGCGGAGGAGGCACTCGACCTCCAAGCCCACCTTCTCCCTCAAGAGCTTGCCCGTGCCGCCTGTAGCGATTATATGGTAGCCCGATAGCTTCTCACGATTGAAGGTGGCAAAGACCACCATATCAGCCTTCTTCCCATCGTGGGCGATCAGGGCAAGGGTCTTCATCTTCACCTCCCGATGAAGTTATTATAACTCAAAACCGCCCATAATGCAAGTTTTGCCCACAGCGCAATTCCAGCAAACCTTAAATGACAATCTAGGACACGCATCTTGACAAAGGCTCTCTTTTATTGTAGCATGAAAATAGCTGTTTGGGCTTAACAAAACGGCTTTTATGAGGTCACCGTGGTGGCCTAACGCCTCAAACCCGAGGCGTTTTCCAATACCTCTGCGACCTGTTGGCAGATGGCCGATAAAGGGTAACAGGATGAAGATCGCCCTCGTCTCGCCCTACGATTACCCCTACCCTGGTGGGGTGACCGAACACATCGCCCACTTGGACGCGCACTTCAGGGAATGGGGGCATGATGTGCGCATCATCGCCTCTTGCTCTAAAGACGAGGGCGAGCTGGAGGATAACATCATCAAGGTAAGTGGGGTGGTCTTCCCCATCCCTGCCAGCGGCTCCGTGGCTCGCATCAGCCTCTCCCCCACCCTCTATCAGCGGGTCAAGAGGATCCTGCGCCAAGAGCGCTTCGACATCGTCCACCTCCATGAGCCTCTGTTGCCAGCCCTGCCCCTGGTCGTCCTGCGCCACTCCAATGCGGTGAATGTGGGCACCTTCCACGCCTACCGCGAGTCCCATGTGGGCTACGAGTATGGCAAGCCGCTCATCAAGAGGTTCATAGACAAGCTTGACGGCCGGATCGCCGTCTCCGAGGCAGCCCGAGACCTCATAGCCCGCTACTTCCCCGGCGAATACGTCATCATCCCCAACGGAATTGACGTGGAGCGCTTTGGCAGCCCACACATAGAACCCCTTTCCCAATACAGGGACGATAAATTCAACATCCTCTTCGTGGGGCGGCTGGAGAAGCGTAAAGGGTTCAAGTACCTGCTCCGCGCCTTCTCCTACGTGAAAGCGGAGCTCCCTAATACCAGGCTGATCGTCGTAGGCGCCTACGACGCTAAGGACAGGAGGCCATACGAACGCTATGTGCGCCGCCATAGGCTCGAGGACGTGGTCTTCGTGGGCTATGCCTCAGCGGAGGACCTGCCCCGCTACTACCGCACATGCGACCTTTTCTGCGCTCCCTCGACGGGCTTCGAGAGCTTCGGCATCGTCCTCCTGGAAGCTATGGCCGCGGGCAAGCCCATCGTCGCCTCCAACATCGCTGGCTACCGCAACGTCTTGGAGGACGGAGCTGAGGGATTCCTCGTCGAGCCGAAGGACGAGAGGGCACTGGCGGAGGCCATCATCCGCCTCTTGAGGGATCCGGAGCTGCGGCGAAAGATGGGCGAACGCGGTCGAGCCAAAGCCCCTAGTTACTCCTGGGATAAGATAGCTCGAAGGGTCTTGGATTATTATCAGGAGTTGTTGGAGAGGAGACGAAGGGCCTTTACTTGGGAGGACCGGTGATGGTAAGCAGCTTGCTGAAGGGGTGGGCGAACCGGTTATTGGTGCCCATGGCCCACCTTATCGCCAGGATAGGGATGCCGCCCAACCTCCTGACGGCGATAGGCTTCGCCCTTAACGTGGTGGCGGCCTATTTTATAGCTCAAGGCCACATGCGGGCCGGCGGCCTGCTGGTTATCGCGGCCGGGCTCTTCGACGCTTTAGACGGAGCCCTTGCTCGGTCGTCAGGGAAGACCAGCCGCTTCGGCGCCTTCCTGGATTCGACCCTGGATCGTCTTTCCGAAGCGGCCATCTACCTTGGACTTCTGGTTTTCTATACCCAGCGAGGCATTCGCCGGGAGAGCCTCTTGATCTACGCCGCCGTCATCGGCTCCCTGATGGTCAGCTACACCCGCGCCCGAGCCGAGGGGCTGGGGATAGAGTGCACGGTGGGCCTGTTCACTAGATTCGAGCGGGTCGCAGTCCTCGCTTTGGGCCTCCTATCCCAGCGAATGCTCATTGCCCTTTGGGCCTTGGCCATATTGACCAACTTCACCGCCCTGCAGCGGATCTACCACGTCTGGAGGGTGACGAGGGGTGATGGCGGAGGAAGGGATTGAGCTATACTCGTATACGATTCGAGGAGTCGGCGCTCTCTAGCGCCGACTCCTCTACAAATTGTTTTACCGCTGCCAAGAGTGCAGGCTTCAGCTTGGCCTATTCTAGGTTAGCCAGGGCCTCCTCAGCCTCGGCATAACGGGGATTGTACTTCAGGGCCAATCTGAACTCGGCTTCCGCTTTCTCCCTCTCCCCAAGGCCAAAATAGGCCAGGCCCCGCTGGTAATGCAGCTCCTCGATTCCCGGCACCCTCGCCAGCACCGGCGCCGTCAGCTCCAGAACCCGCTCATACCTCCCCGCCTTGTTAAAGGCTACCAGGGGCCCGAACTGATACCAGAATGTCCGTGGCGGCAAGCCGATCTCTATGGCCCGCTCATAGGCCTCCACGGCCAGCTCATATTCCCCCAGCGCCAGGTAGTCGTCCCCCAGGTTGAACCAGGAATGGACATCCTGGGGCATCTCCTCCACCTCCTTCAGGGCAGCCTCCAGCGCCCGGGCATACATCTCCTCATCGTGGTAATCGTCCCCCAGGATCTCCTTGACCAATGCCTCGCTGCCGACTGGGTAGACAGGTATGTAGCAGCGATTGAAGGGCCGCCACACCCGATCGAGCCGGGCGTAGGAGAAGCGGAGCCTCGGCCCGTAATAGGGGTCATTGACGATGATGACCCCCTCCGCTTGGTCGTATCCCCTGGCGACGAGGTAGTGGCCGATGTCCTCGTCGGGGTTGAGCCGCGTCTGGACGATGACGGGGATGCCGTTGTTGATGAGGTGCATAAGGGCCTCAGGGTCGCC
>CAYQVA010000080.1:0-7796 GCA_964420815.1 uncultured Anaerolineae bacterium | reverse complement strand
GCGATGGTCCTCTTGCCTATCCCTCGGGGCGGCACGTTGATGATGCGATTTAGGCTCACGGTATCGTAGGGGTTCTGGATGAGGCGCAGGTAAGCTAGCACGTCCTTGATCTCGCGGCGCTCGTAGAAGCGGGTGGCGCCCACCAGTTTGTAGGGCGTGCCCCGCCGGACGAAGGCGTCCTCCAGGACCCGAGATTGGGCATTGGTGCGGTACATCACCGCGCAATCGCCCGGCCGGCAGATGCCCCGGGCCACCAACCGCTCGATCTCGCTCACTACGTATTCCGCCTCCTCCTGTTCGTTGTAGGCCTCGAAGACGGTGATGGGCACCCCCCTATCGTTTTCGGTCCAGAGCCTCTTGTCTGTCCGTTGGGTGTTGCGGGAGATGAGGCTGCGCGCGGCGTCGAGGATGGTCTGGGTCGAGCGGTAATTCTGCTCCAAAAGGACGGTCTTCGCCTCAGGGAAGTCCTCCCGGAAGCGATAGACGTTGCGGAAATCGGCGCCCCTCCATAGGTAGATGCTTTGATCCTCATCGCCCACTACGAAAAGATTACGATGCTTACCAGCCAATAGCTTGAGCAGGACGTATTGGGCATGGTTTGTATCCTGAAACTCGTCAACTAGGATATGGACGTAACGGCGTTGATATTTATGCAGGATATCCTCGTGTTCCTGAAACAGGCGCGCCGCCATCATCAACAAGTCATCGAAGTCCAGGGCACTGTTCTCCGCCAGCAGCTCCTGATAGCGGTGGTAGACCCTCCTTGCCACCTCGTGCCAGTAGGTCTGTGGGCTGTATTCGTCGGGGCCGATGAGCTCGCTCTTGGCGCGGGAGATGGCCCCCTGGATGGCCTGTGGCCGATACATTTTATCATCGAGGTTCAGGTCCTTCAGCGCCTGTCGGATGAGGCTGAGTTGGTCGGCGTCGTCATAGATCACGAAGTTCCTGTCCAGGCCGATGTGTGGGGCCTCGCGGTGCAGGATGCGGGCGCAGATGGCGTGGAAGGTGCCGATGGTCAACTGCTCCAGTCGCCTGCCGATGAGGCGGAAAAGCCGCTCCTTCATCTCCCTGGCTGCCTTGTTGGTAAAGGTTACGGCCATGATGTTGTAAGGGCTGATCCCGCACTCCTTGATGAGGTAGGCCACACGATGGGTGAGGACACGAGTCTTCCCTGAACCGGGGCCGGCTAGCACCAAGACAGGCCCCTCGGTTATCATCACTGCTTCCCTCTGGGCTGGATTGAGATCGCTCAGGATGTCCATTTGCTGTCCCTCTGCCCATATTCTACCACACTTTGACAAAATCTGAAATTGTGGTATAATAAAGACCACAAGGCAAAGAGGCTAGCAAAAGGCGGCAATCCCCACACCACAGCTTAAGGACGGTGTGGGGATTGTGCAAAAAGGGCTCTTTCAATGAGGAGAGGGAAGCAAGTAGCTGCTGGAGTGGGGTCAGGCGATAAGGATTTGAGGCTCCGTGGAAGCCCCTTGTCTGGTGGTTTCAAGGTAAATTCGGCGTATCACCGTTTGAGGAGCGGGGCGTTCTCTATCGCCCCGCCTGCGAATTGAGATCGGCGGTGGGAAGCTGAGGTTCCCATCGCCTTTTTATGACGAACGGTCTCGCTATGCTGTGATTCTGGACGTGATGTATGCGGCTGAGCGAGACTGTCGTCAAAGGAGGGTTAACGATGAAGTTAGCTGAGATGATTGAGGTCGCTCGGGGCGAGAGGGAGGCGGACCTCCTATTAGAGAACGCCCAGGTGGTGAACGTCTTCTCAGGGGAGATCTACCGCACCAATGTGGCCATCTACCATTCGCGGATCGCGGGCCTGGGAGACTACGAAGCTAAGCAAAAGATGGACCTGGAAGGCTATTACCTCTGTCCAGGCTTCATTGATGCCCACATCCACCTGGAGAGCTCCATGGTGACCATCCAAGAGTTCGCCAGGGCCGCTGTCCCCCATGGCACCACCTCCGTGGTCACTGACCCCCACGAGATAGCCAACGTGCTTGGGCTCGATGGGATACGCTACATGATGGAATCCAGCAAATACAACCCCCTAAGCGTCTATTTCATGCTCCCCTCATGCGTCCCCTCCACGGCGAAGTTGGAGACGGCAGGCTCGAGGCTCACGGCCTACGATATCGCGCCGCTCCTGGATGAGAGGTGGGTCCTAGGGCTGGCGGAGGTGATGAACTACCCTGGTGTCCTCTCCCGAGACCCAGGCGTCCTGGAGAAGATAAAGGTCGCTGCGGATAAGAGGATAGACGGCCATGCCCCGGGGCTTTCCGGAAAAGACCTCTGCGCATATGTGGCCATCGGCATAAGTTCCGATCACGAGTGCACCACCCTGGAGGAGGCGAGGGAGAAGCTGCGCATGGGGATGTATGTCATGATCCGCGAGGGGACGATAGCAAAAAACCTTAAGGAACTCCTCCCCCTAGTGACCCCCGAGAACTCCCGCCGCTTCATGTTCGTCACCGATGACCTTAGCCCAGCCGACCTGCTCGACAAGGGGCATATTGACCACCTGATAAAGCTGGCCATAGCGGAGGGGCTGAGCCCCATCACCGCCATTCAGATAGCTACCCTTAACCCAGCCGAATATTTCGACCTGAGGGATAAGGGGGCCATCCGCGCCGGCTACCGCGCCGACCTCGTGGTCTTCGACAACTTCCGGGACTTCAACATCAAGAAGGTCTTCCGGGGAGGACGTTTAGTCGCTGAGGATGGGGAGATGCTCCCCCAGGTCCTCACGCCACGTGAGGTCCCCCTCCGAAGCTCGATGAACGTCGGCGAGATAAAGATAAAGGACTTCGAGATAAAGGCCAGTTCCGGACTGGCCAAAGTCATCGGGCTGGTACCTGACCAGATAGTCACCCGGAAGTTAGTAGAGAGGGTGAAGGTAGAGGGCGGGCTGGCGGTGGCGGATGTGGAACGTGACATCCTGAAGGTGGCCGTCATCGAGCGGCACCTCGCTTCAGGGAATGTGGGCCTGGGTTTCGTGAAGGGCTTCGGCCTGAGGCGGGGGGCCATCGCCTCATCGGTGGCCCACGACTCCCACAACATCATCGTCGTCGGCACCAACGATGGGGATATGATGACCGCAGCCATCGAGGTGGTGCGGATGCGCGGCGGGCTGGTGGCGGTGGTCGAGGGGAAGGTATTAGCCTCACTCCCACTGCCCATCGGGGGGCTGATGTCAGACAGGCCCATAGAGGAGGTGAGGGCCAAGATGGACCAGCTCCTGGCCACCGCTAAAGGGATGGGCTGCACCCTCGACGACCCCTTTATGGCCATGTCCTTCCTGGCCCTGCCCGTCATCCCCGAGCTGAAGCTGACGGATAAGGGGCTGGTGGATGTAAACGAGTTCAGGTTCGTGCCGTTATTCGAGGACTGAACGGCTCAGGATACCATTGGCCACGACAAATGGTCTCGCCGATGTTTTGGCACTATTGCACCCCTTGGCGAGCTAGGCCGATTTCCCTTTCAGGGCGAGACCATTTGTCACAGTGCGCTCATGCCGATGAAAGCCTGACAGGCCCGAGCCGGTGTCTCCGGCAGTGGAACCCCATCTTTGGCAGAGCCAGATAAAGGTGGCAAAGGGATAGCCCCATGACGCTGGCATAACAGCCCTCGATCCTTTCCGCCGGGCGGAAATCTCGATCCTGGATGGCGTAGGTCCCTGCCTTGTCCATGGGCTCCCCGCTGGCCACGTAGCGGGCGATCTCATCGTCGGAGTAATTCCTCATCTATACCACGGTCTCCACCAACTGGGTGATGCTCTCCTGGGAGCGGGGGGTCGAGGACGGCGAGCCCGCTGAAGACGCTATGCCCCCGCAGGCGTTGGAGCATGGAGACTGCCTCTACAGGGTCGGCGGGCTTGCCCATGATCTCCCCTCGATAGACCACTACGGTGTCAGTGGCGATTATCAGCCCCTCTCTGTGAGACTCTGCTGCCGCCCGCGCTTTGGCCAGGCTCAGGCTAGCCGTCTCCGTTGGGCTCCCCATCGCCCCTGGGCTCTCGTCCACAGAAGTGGCCGCCACCGTGAAGGGCACCCCCAATGACGAGAGCAGCTCGCGACGGCGCGGCGATGAGGAAGCAAGGATCAACCTCTCCATCCGACTAAATCTCCTCAACGATTATATCATCCTCCATCAAACCCCCTTCCAGCGGAGTTTGTAGGCTGCGCCAAAGCCCCTCTCGACTTTCCAAATCCGGCGAAAGGTGATATACTATTTGTAGAGGGATACGATTCCAGCATTGGGGAGAAGGTATCCGGAGGTGGGATATGAAGTTCAAGCGTCTGGTTGATTACTTCGCCCGGCTGGAGAGGACCACCGGGCGCAATGAGATGATCGCCATCCTGGCTGAGCTATTTCGTGAGGCAGAGGTTGAGGAGATAGACGAGATGATCTACCTCTGCCAAGGGCGGCTCGCTCCAGCCTACGAGAAGGTGGAGTTCGGCGTCGGGGAGAGCCTCACCGCCGATGCCATCGCTAAGGCTACAGGTCTGGATGTCAAGGAGGTTAAACGGCTCTACAAGGCCAAGGGCGACTTCGGCCTGGTGGCCGAGGGACTGCTCAAGGGCGAGGGAGGCATTCTCTCCGTGAGCGATGTCCACAGGGGGCTCTACGCCGTAGCCACCGCCAGCGGAGAGGGGGCGATGGCCCAGAAGACCGATGGCCTGGCAGAGCTCCTGCGCCAGATGAGTGGCAAGGAGGCACGATACCTATTGCGCATCCCCATAGGAAGGCTGCGCCTCGGCGTGGGCGACGCGACCATGATGGACGGCCTCTCCTGGGCCCTAAGTGGTGGCAAGGAGCTGCGCAAGCCCATCGAGAGGGCCTACAACATCTGCTCCGACCTGGGGCTGGTGGGCAAGATCCTCTGGCGAGAGGGGATCGAGGGGTTGGAGAAGCTCTCGGTGCAGCCTGGCCGACCGGTGCGCATGGCCCTGGCCCAGCGGGCCAAGAACACCGAGGAGGTGGTGAAGCGCTTAGGGCGCTGCGCCATCGAGCCAAAATATGACGGCTTTCGGTGCCAAGTTCACAAGGACGGGGAGAGGGTACGCATCTTTTCCCGCAATCTGGAGGACAACACAGCTATGTTCCCCGACATCGTGGCCGGGACGCTCGCCCAAGTCCTCCATGAGAAGGCCATCTTCGAAGGGGAGGCGGTGGCCTATAATCCGGACACCGACGAGTTCCTCCCCTTCCAGGAGACGGTGCAGCGTAAGCGGAAGTATGGCGTGGCCGAGATGGCGGAGAAGCTCCCCCTGAAGCTCCTCACCTTCGACCTGCTCTACCTCGATGGCAGGGATTACACCCGTGAGCCTTATATCGTCAGGCGGGAAGCATTGCAGGAAGCGATCATGCCCGGCGATGTGCTGGAGCCAGCGGAGGCGCTCATCACCGATGACCCCAACAAGATCGAGGTCTTCTTCCTCGACAAGGTGCAGCGCGGCCTGGAGGGGATCATGGCCAAGCGGCTGGACGCCGTCTACCAGGCCGGCTCGCGCAACTTCAACTGGATCAAGCTGAAGCGCAGCTACGGAGGGGAGCTGACCGACACGGTGGATTGCGTCGTCGTCGGCTACTGGCGGGGCCGAGGGATGAGGGCCAAGTTCGGCATCGGCTCGCTGCTCTGCGCCGTCTACGACGATGCCAAGGACGTCTTTGTCACTATCGCCAAGCTGGGGACGGGGTTCACCGAGGAGGAATGGGTGAAGATGCGCAAGCTCCTCGATGAGATCGCCATTGCTGAGCCACCGACGCGACTTGTCTCCCTGCTCGAGCCCGACGTCTGGGTGGAGCCGCAATACGTCATCGAGATCCAGGCCGACGAGATAACCCGCAGCCCGGTCCACACCTGCGGGCGGGTTGGCGAGGAGCCGGGCTACGCCCTGCGCTTCCCACGGGTCATCGGCTTCATCCGCGAGGACAAGAAACCGGAGGATGCGACCACGGTGAAAGAGGTGCTGGAGATGTATGAGGCCCAGCAGAGGGCTCAAGTCGGGTAGAACAACGCGAGGAGGTAGAGCGATGAAGAAGGCGATCCCACTTTCGGAGGCCCATCGTCTGATCAACGATGGGCCCGTGGTTTTGGTCACTGCTGCCTACAAGGACCGGATGAATGTGATGACCGCTGCCTGGACGACGCCCCTCAGCTCCAGGCCGAAGTTGGTAGGGGTGGCCATCCACCCCGGCCGCTTCACCCACGACCTGATTAAGCGGAGCGGCGAGTTCGCTCTCAACATCCCCGGGCGTCCTCTGGCTGAGAAGGTAAAGCTCTGCGGCTCGGTCTCGGGGGAGGATGTGGAGGACAAGTTCGAGTTGGCGGGGCTGACGCCGGTGGAGGCCGAGTACGTCCGCGCCCCTCTCATCGAGGAGTGCTTGGGGCACCTGGAGTGCGCCGTGGTGGACGCCATCGAGCTGGGCGACCACACCCTGTTCGTTGGCGAAGTGGTGGCCGCTCAAGCGGAAGAGGAGGCCTTCGACGGCTGCTGGCGCCTGGAGGATGAGGAAGCCAAGCCCCTTCACCACCTGGGCGGGGATTTCTATGCCGTTTTGGAGAAGAGGATTGAGGTAAAAGAAGGAGAGTAGGCTGTGTTGACCGCTCGTGAGCGATCCCGTCGCGAGGTCGAATCAGGACTCCTCTCAAGAGAATAGAGGACAAGGCAATGGTGATGCGATGACAAACATCGGACAGGGTGAGATTAAGGGGATGCGACTTAAAAGGCCGTTGGGCATGACCCAAAAACAAATCGCTGCCTGCTTCGGATTAGGGTTGGTGATTGCACTGGCGGCGTTTTTGCGATTTTACCGGTTGGGCGCATACGGCGTCGGCAACGCCTACTATGCTGCCACGGTGCAAAGTATGTTGACCTCCTGGCATAACTTCTTCTTCGCCTCATGTGAGCCGGGCGGCTCAGTCACAGTTGACAAGCCGCCCCTCGGCTTTTGGGTGCAGGCGGCATCGGCATACGTGTTGGGCATCAATGGCTTTGCGCTGGCGCTCCCCCAGGCGTTGGCCGGCGTGCTTTCTGTTTTACTCCTGTATGGGATAGTGAAGCACCAGTTTGGCATGTTAGCTGGCTTGACGGCGGCCGCGGCATTGGCAGTCATGCCCATAGCAGTTGCGGTGGAACGGAATAACGCGGTTGACGGCCTACTGCTTTTTGTGTTGCTATTGGCGACATGGGCATTCTGGCGGGCGGTGCGGCGAGGGCGATTGCGCGACCTGCTTCTCGGGGCTATCCTGGTGGGATTGGGCTTTAACATCAAAATGATGCAGGCGTTCATGCCGTTACCTGCTTTGTATGCGCTATACTTCCTCGGTGCGCCCCACCGTTGGAGGAGGCGCATTGCCCATCTGGTAGCTGCGACGATGGTGCTGATTGGGATCTCGCTCTGGTGGGCCATCGTGGTTGATCTGACGCCTGCCACCGAGCGCCCCTTCATCGGCAGCAGTGGAAACAATACCGCGATAGGACTCGTTATCGGGCATAACGCTCTCGCCCGCCTGGGCATCAACTGGGGGCAAAAGCCGTCCCCTGGTGGCGCGGTAGGCCAGCCCCCAAGTCCACCGCCACCGCCTCCAGGCGCGCCAAACCCATATCGGGAAACCGGGCGACCGGGATTGTGGCGCCTCTTTACCCAGCCCCTCGCCACGGAGGCGAGCTGGTTGCTCCCCTTCGCCCTCCTCGGCATGCCGTTGATTTTGATGCAGCTTGGCTGGCGATGGCCTTTGAGTGACAGACACCTGGCCCTGGTATTATGGGGAGGTTGGCTGT